>VAZQ01000339.1 GCA_005883115.1 Alphaproteobacteria bacterium
ACGCCGCTCGTGGCCCCACAGGCTCGGACCGAACTTGCGTTCGAACGGCTTCCAGTCGGCATCGTCGATCAGCTGGCCGCCCCAACCGTACTCGACCAGAAAGCCCGAGGGATTCCAGGTGTAGAAGGAAGTCACGTAGTCGCCGGAATGACGCCCGAGTGTGACCCCGATGCGCTCGGGATCGCCAAGGGCAAGATCGTAGCCCTGACCCACATCATCGAAGCTGTAGAGTTCGACCATCATGTGATGGACCATGTTGATGCCGCTCTCAACAAAGGCGATGCTGTGATGGCGCGGATTGACGTGGAAGAAATAACCCGGGAATGGGCGCAGCCAATAGTCACTAAGCTTGAAGTCGAGGACATTGCGGTAGAACGCCATCACCTCGGCGATGCGCTCAAAATGCATCACGACGTGGCCCATTCCGAGGGGACCGGTGCGAAATCCGGAAATGTTGCGACCGGGCTTGAACGGATCGCTGGCGCTCTCCGCACCGTGGAAAATTTCGAGCCGGTTGCCGCCGGGATCGCTGAGCACGATCAGGTCGGCAACGTGCCGCTCGCCGGCGAGCGCGCGCGAGCCGCGCGCGACCTTGGTGCCAGCCGCCTCGATGCGTGCCGCGACCTGGTCGAGAGCGGCGGCGTCCGCGACCTCCCAGCCAAAGAAGGCGATACCCTGGCCGCCGTCGGCGTCGATGACGAGCCGCTGCTTGCGGTCATCCATGCGAAAGGCAAGGCCTGAGCGGCTCTTGTCGATGCGCTGTAGGCCCAGCAGCTTTTCGCCGTAGCTCGCCCAATCGTCGAGAGTCTTGGCGCGAACTCCGATATAGCCCAACGCTTCGATACCCATGATGATCCTCGCGCTTTAGCGCTCGAGCACGCAGCGGTCGTCCCGAAAATAGGCGCTCACCGCTCAAACCGCCAGCCGTCGCGGCCGACACATCCTTTGCCGAGCTTGGGGCCTCGTCGCCCAACTCGCGCGCGCCTTCGTTGAATTAGCTCAGCAGCCAATGTTCGGCTGAACGGCTGCACCGCGCGGGCGCACCAGGAATAACGTTTGCTTGACCCGCGCGGTTCGTCCTTTCACTACGCCGGCGCCGTTGCTCTTGCGGCAAGCTTCTTTTTCTCGGCCGAGAGTCCCGGCGCGTGGTCGACATAGCGCTTGGTGTCGTCGAAATCGTAACCGGTCTGTGGATCCTTGCCGCGCACCGCGCCGACCATCTCGGAGGCAAAGAGGATGTTCTCGATCGGCACCACCTTGGTGAGAAGGTCGATGCCAGGCTGATGATACACGCAGGTGTCGAACCAAACGTTGTTCTTCATCATCTCATCGAGCGGCGGGCGCTTGTTATTCATTGCCAAGCCCCGGTAGCGACCCCAGTGAAACGGCACTGCGCCGCCGCCGTGCGGAACGATCAGCTTCAGCGTCGGGAAATCCTTGAACAGATCTCCCATGATGAGTTGCATGAATGCAGTGGTGTCGGCATTGATGTAGTGGGCGCCGGTGCCGTGAAAGCAAGGATTGCACGAGGCGCTGACGTGCACCATCGCCGGCACGTCAAGCTCCACCATCTTTTCATAAAATTTGTACCACCACCGATCGGTCAGCGGCGGTGCGGTCCAATACCCGCCCGAAGGATCCGGATTGAGATTGCAGCCGACAAAACCGAACTCCTTCACGCAGCGCTCCAGCTCCCCGATGCAGCTGTCCGGCGAAACGCCTGGCGACTGCGGCAATTGGCACACGCCGATGAAATTGTTCGGATAGAGCGTGCAGACGCGATAGATCATCTCGTTGCACAGCTGCGACCAGGCCAGGCTCACGTTGTAATCGCCGATGTGATGGCTCATGCCCATGGCACGCGGGGAGAAGATGGTGACATCGGTGCCGCGCTCACGCTGGAGCTTGAGTTGCGCGCCTTCGAGACTCTCGCGGATTTCGTCGTCGGAAACTTTGAGCGACGCCTTGGAGGGCTGTTTTACAGGGTCTTTCACATGATCCACCTGCTCCTTGCGCCACCGCAGCAGGTCTTTCGGCTCGGTCGTGTAGTGGCCGTGGCAATCGATGATCATGGCAGCGTCGCTGTTGTTAGGATTGGGGCGCAAAACTCCTGAGCCGGAGTCCCCTCCCGCGATGAATGCTACGAACCGGGCTTCACCATTGTCAAACCAGGATTGGGCTCTGTTAGGATGCGACGCAAACGTCATCGCAGGGGAAAAGCATGGCCGATATTCCGCGTTTGAACGGTGTCATCCGCGCCCTCGAGGCTGGCAAGCCGGCATTCACGTCCTTCTGCCAAGCCGATCCGGAGACCGCGATCGCGATGTCGACGGCCAAATACGACGGCATCGTTTACGAGATGGAGCACAATCCGTGGGACATCCGGGCGCTGCGGGATAGCCTCCAATACATGCTCAACCGCGGCCAGATCGCCAAGTCCAGCTCGCCTGCGCCCTCGGTCACGCCCATGGTGCGTATCCCTCCCAACGGTGCGGAGAAAGCGCAGTTTCAGGCCAAACAGGCGCTCGACCTTGGCGTCTATGGGATCGTCTGGCCGCACATCTCATCCCTGGAGGAGGCGTATAACGCGGTCGCCGCCTGTCGTTATCCGCGCCTGAAAACCGCGCCGCTCTATGAGCCTGCTGGCATCCGCGGGGACGGACCAACCGCCGCCGTGCGCTACTGGGGCCTTTCCCAGCAGGATTATTACGCGCGCGCTGACGTGTGGCCGCTCAATCCCAAGGGCGAAGTATTCGTGATCCTGATGATGGAGGACACGCGCGGCATCGAGGCGTTGCCCGACATCCTGAAGAAGGTGCCGGGCATCGGCGCGATCCTCATCGGCGAGGGCGATCTCTCCCAGGAGCTCGGCTATCCGCGGCAATACGAGCATCCCGAGGTGCTCAAATGGATGGCGCGGGTGGTCGAGACGTGCAAGCGGCACAACGTCGTGGTCGGTCACCCGCACGTGGACGCCAATAATGTGGAGCGCATCCTCGGCGAGGGTTATCGCTTCTTGATGGCTGCGCCCGTGCGCAGTTATGCCGCGCTGGAGAAAGGGCTCAAGCTCGCCGGGCGGTCATAGTTTCAAAACCCGCGGACATGGCACACGAACCGCGCTCTTCCGCCGCTGCCGCATCACGTGTTCATGATCTGGCCTACTTCCGGCGCAACTCCTATTGGGGGTAAAGTGTTTTGATTCGCGCACCGCTCGGCGGAATGAGGCACTCCGCCAAGCGATGCGCGCCGGCAGTCGCCCGACGCCGGCAAATGCGGCAATGGGGCAAGCGGGAATGCCGGACGCGCTCCGGATAACCGCGGAGGGCTTTGGGGCTCATCCGCAGCACCAAGCGCATGCGCGCGCGTCCACCGCCCGCCGTCATGGCAAAGTCCGCACGACATTCCTCGCCTTCTCAACGCTTCTGCCTAGCGAAGGCGCCTGGGCCGCCGGAGGACACGAATTCCGCGGCTTCGAGGCCTACCTTTCCGCCCTTCCGCTGCTCGATCGCGACGATATCGCCGCGCTTGCGCTCACGGTCGGCATCCTCTGCTTCGCCGTCGTCAGCGCAATCCTATTCGTGCGCACCCGCCGGCATTTGGCGGAGGTCGAAGCGGTGGCACACGAGGAGGCGCTCGCCTCCAAGGCTGCGATCGATCGCGCCTATGCGCTGCTATTGTCCGAGCCGCAAGTCCTGGTCGCATGGCCGGCGGCGGCCGACGAGCCCGAAATCATCGGCGATCCGGCGCTCCTGACCACCGCGGGCGCAGGCCTGCTCGACTTCGGCGCCTGGCTCGAGGCCGAGGCAGCGCGCGACATGCAGCATTCCCTCGACGCGTTGCGCGCGCGCGGCGTGAGCTTCGCCATGACGGTTGCTACGCTCGCCGGCCACTTCATCGAGACGAAGGGCCAAGTGATCGGCGGCCGCGCGATCCTGCGGTTGCGCGAGGTGAGCGGCACCAAACAGGAACTCGCCGAGCTCGCCCGCCGCCACCAGAAGCATCTTGATGACAGCGCGGCCATCCACGCCTTGATCGCGACGATCCCCACGCCGGTGTGGGCGCGTGACGAGGCGGGCAAGCTCAGCTTCACCAATCAAGCGTATGCGCGTGCGGTCGAGGCCAAGGATGCCGCCGAAGCCATCGAGCGCGGGATCGAGCTGTTCGAGCACGGCGGGCGCAGCGAGCTTCTGCGCGCGCACGGGGCAATCGAACCATACGGCGGGCGGCTCTCGGCCGTGGTCGCGGGAGAGCGCCGCAGCTTCGACGTGACGAGCGTGCCCGCCGCACGCGGCAGCGCCGGGATCGCCATTGACGTCACCGAGGCGGAGCTCATGCGCGGCGAACTCAAGCGCATGATGGATGCCCACCGGCGTACGCTCGACCAACTCGCGACCGGAGTGGCAATCTTCGGCGCCGATCGGCGGCTTTCCTTCTACAACGCCGCCTATCGTTCACTGTGGGATCTCGAGGCGGCCTTCCTCGACCAGGGGCCCACCGACTCAGCCGTGCTCGATCGTTTGCGGGCGGCGCGCAAGCTTCCAGACGAGCAGGACTTCCGGCAATGGAAGAGCGCGCTTTACGATGCCTACCGCGCGGTCGAAGCCAAGGAGCACATGTGGCATCTGCCGCACGGCCGCACCATGCGCGTCGTCACCACGCCCAACTCGGAAGGGGGGGTGATCTACCTCTTCGACGATGTCACCGAGCGGCTCGATCTCGAGCGCCGCTACGATGCCTTGATCCGCGTGCAGAGCGAGACGCTGGACAACCTCACCGAGGCGGTGGCCGTGTTCGGCAGCGACGGGCGGCTGCGCCTCCACAACCCTGCCTTCGCGCGGATGTGGAGGCTTTCGCCCGAGATGCTGTCTGGCCGGCCGCACATCGAATCGATCAGTGATTGGACGCGGCCGCTGCATGGCGAGCATCCCGTGTGGCAAAAATTGCGGGCTACGATCACGGCGATTGACAATCGCGAGCCGGCGCTCGGCCGGCTCGAACGCCGCCACGGAACAGTGCTCGATTGCGCCACCATGCCGCTCCACGACGGCGCCACGCTGGTGGCGTTCGAGGACGTCACCGACACCGTCAATGTCGAGCGCGCGCTACGCGAGCGCAACGAAGCCTTGAAGGCGGCGGACAAGCTCAAGACCGATTTCGTCCACCACGTCTCTTACGAACTGCGCTCGCCGCTCACCAACATCATCGGTTTCGCGGATTTTCTCGGCGATCCCGTCACCGGTCCACTCACCGGCAAGCAGCGAGAATATCTGAGCTACATCACGGTCTCGACCAACGCGCTGCTCGCCATCATCAACAATATCCTTGACCTCGCCAGCATCGATGCCGGCGCCATGACGCTCAACCTCGGAGCGGTGGATATCCGCAAGACCATGGAAGCTGCCGCCGAAGGCGTGCAGGATCGCCTGGTCAAAAGCGGAATCACGCTCGAAATTCATGCCCCGCCGGAGATCGGAAGTTTCGTGGCCGACGAGCGGCGCGTGCGACAGTCGCTGTTCAATCTGCTGGCCAACGCGGTGGGCTTTTCGCCCGCCGGCGAGATCGTTACCTTTGCCGCGCAGCGGCGCCGAGATGCCCTTGTCTTCTCGGTGACCGATCGCGGGCCGGGAATTCCCGCCGACGTGCAGAACAAGGTGTTCGATTGGTTCGAGACGCATTCGCTCGGCTCGCACCACCGCGGGACGGGCTTGGGGCTTTCCTTGGTGCGCTCTTTCGTGGAGCTGCACGGCGGCTCGGTGACGCTCGAGTCGACGGTCGGGCGGGGCACCACGGTCACTTGCGTATTCCCGCTGGCCCAAACAGCGGAGCAAAGCGCTGCGTGACCCGCGATGGCAATGCTCGCGCGAGCGGGCGGCGAGTGATGCCATGGCGCTGACCAAATCCGAGACATCGAGCTTCTCGGTGGCGCTGCCTGATGAGCACGCCACCCGCCGACTCGCGATCGACATCGCCAATACGGTCGAACCTGGCGACCTCGTCACCCTCTCGGGCGATCTCGGCGCCGGCAAGACCACGCTCGCCCGCACGCTCATCCGCTATCTCGCTGACGATCCTGCACTCGAAGTGCCGAGCCCGACTTTCACGCTGATGCAGCTTTACGAGCTACCGCAATTTCCGTTGGTGCATGTCGACCTCTATCGCCTGTCGGGGCCGGCGGAGCTCGCCGAACTCGGTTTTGACGACCTGCCGGAGCGCGCGGTCGTGCTGCTCGAGTGGCCCGATCGCGTGGATCACCTTTTGCCGCCCGATCGGTTCGATGTCTCACTCACATTGGCCCCAAAGCTCAAACTCGAATTCCGCCATGCCCGCGTCACCGGTTATGGCGCACTGGCGCCGCGCGTCGACCGCATGGCCGCGGTGCGCCACTTCATCGCCGAGAGCGGCTACAGCGAGGCGCTGCGCACGCGGTTGCGCGCAGACGCCTCGACGCGCTCATATGAGCGGCTCGCGCTCGGCGACAAGCGCGTGCTGCTGATGAGTTCGCCACCCCGCCCTGACGGCCCGCCGGTGCGCGGCGACAAGCCATACAGCGCGATCGCGCACCTCGCCGACAATGTCGTACCGTTCGTGGGGATGGCGAATGGGCTGCGGCAGTACGGCTTCTCCGCGCCCGCCATCTACCAGGCCGATCTCGGCCAAGGATTTTTGATCATCGAGGACCTCGGCGAAGAGCGACTCGTCGCAGGCGATCCGCCGGCGCCGATCACTGAGCGGTACGAGGTTGCGGTCGACGTCCTGCTTGCGCTGCATGAGCGGCAACTGCCCGATACACTGCCGGTCGCGCCGCAGCTCGACTATCGCATCCCTGCTTACGACACCGACGCGTTCCTGATCGAAGCCGAGCTGCTGCTGGACTGGTTCCTGCCGCGCCTGAACGCCGCGACCCCCGACACGGAACGGGACTCGTTCCGCGCAATCTGGCGCGAACTATTGCAGCCCGCGATCGATGCGCCGCCGACCTGGGTTTTGCGTGACTTCCATTCTCCTAATCTGCTCTGGCTGCCGCAGCGCAGCGAGCTCGCCCAGATCGGCCTTCTCGACTTCCAGGACGCGGTGATGGGCCCGCCTGCCTACGACCTCGCTTCACTGTTGCAGGATGCGCGTGTCGACATCTCCGAAGAGACGGAGCTTGCGCTGCTCGGCCAATATGTGCGCGGCCGCAGCCGTCGCGCAGCCGATTTTGACGCGGCGCAATTCATCACGATCTATGCAACGCTCGCCGCCCAACGCGCGAGCAAGATTCTCGGCATTTTCGCACGGCTCGACATGCGCGATGGCAAACCGCAATACCTGCGGCATCTGCCGCGGGTCTGGGGGTATCTGCAGCGCGCGCTCAGCCATCCGGCACTGGAAGCGCTCAACGCGTGGTATATTGCCCACGTGCCATCGTTAAATACAATTTAAGCACCAGCGAGCAGAACCCATTGATGGACAATCGCCGAATTGCGACGGCGCCGACACGCGCCATGGTGCTGGCAGCGGGGCTCGGCACGCGCATGCGCGCTTTCAACGGGCAGCTGCCCAAGCCGCTCGTGCCGGTCGGCGGCAAGGCACTCATCGACTATGTGCTCGATCGTCTCGCGGCGCAGGGGATCGAGCACGCGGTCGTCAACGTTCATCACCTCGCGGATCAGATCGAGCGCCATCTTGCCGGCCGCAAGCGGCCGAAGATCGTCATCTCGGATGAGCGCAGAGAACTGCTCGGCACGGGCGGCGGCGTGGTCAAGGCGCTGCCGCAGCTCGGCGACGGCCCATTCTTCCACGTCAATTCCGACACGATCTGGATCGACGGGGTGAAACCCAATCTCGCCCGGCTCGCGGCTGGCTTCGACGCCGCACGCATGGACGCGCTGCTCTTGCTTGCGCCGGCGGCCGCCAGCATCGGCTATAGCGGGCGCGGCGACTTTTCGATGGCGGCCGACGGCCGGCTCACACGGCGCGGCGAGCACGAGGTGGTGCCCTTCGTCTACGCCGGCGCCGCGATCCTCACGCCCGCTTTCTTTGCCGGCGCACCGGCGGGAGCTTTCTCCCTATCCCCGTTGTTCGACCGGGCGGCCGAGGCCGGGCGGCTCTGCGGACTGCGCCTTGAAGGGGTTTGGATGCATGTCGGCACGCCCGAGGCTGTCCAGGCCGCCGAGAAGACGATCGTCGCCCACGCCACCTAAGGCTCGGGTAGCCCGCCGCCCTCTTTCCATTCGGAAAATTGAGTCTCCGCGAATCAGTCCATAGACTTGAGCGGATGACCGCCGCGCCTGCCCCCCACGTGTTCACCATTCCGGCTTCGGTGCCATTCGTCCCGACGCTCCTCCGCGCGCTGATCGAGGGAAAACTGGTGCCGGGATTTCCCGCTGCGCACGACCCGCTCGCGCTTGCAGACGCCACGCTCTATCTGCCGACGCGGCGCGCCTGCCGGCTCGCGCGCGACCTCTTCCTCGAGATGATCGGCAAAAGCGCGGCGATCGTGCCGCGCATCGTCGCTGTCGGCGACATCGATGAGGACGAAATCGCATTCGCGCAGATGGGAGCTGGCGCATTGGCCAGCGAGGCGCTCGAGTTGCCGCCGGCGCTCGGCGGGCTGGAGCGGCGCCTGCTGCTCACACGCCTCGTGCTCAAATGGGCGGAGCGCATCGCCCCCGACCAGCAGGGCGAGGCGCCACTGGTTGCGAACAATCCCGCTTCCGCGCTGGCGCTCGCGGACGACCTCGCGCGCCTGATGGACGACATGACGACGCGCGGCGTGCCCTGGGAGCGGCTCGATGGGCTGGTGCCGCAAGCGCTCGATCGTTATTGGCAGCTCACGCTCGAATTCCTGCAAATCGCCCGCGAGACGTGGCCGAAGATTCTTGCCGAACGAGGCGCGATCGAGCCGGCTGCTCGGCGCGACGCGCTGATCAAGGCCGAAGCGGCGCGCCTTGCCGCGCACGCCGACGGGCCCGTGATCGCCGCCGGCTCGACCGCGTCCATGCCCGCGACCGCCGAGCTGATCGCCGCCATTGCCAAGCTCGACCGCGGCGCCGTCGTGTTGCCCGGCCTCGACCTCGAACTCGACGCGCGATCCTGGCAGCTGATCGGCGGAGGCGAGGAGGCGGCCGCACGCGTTTCGTCAGCATTCGAGCATCCGCAGTTCGCCATGCAGAGACTGCTGCAACGCATCGGGATCACCCGCGAACAGGTAACCCTGCTGGGTACGCCGGCCGCGCATCGCCGCGAACGCTATGTATGCGAGGCGCTGCGGCCGGCCGCCGCGACCGACGCTTGGAAACGGCTCGCTGGTGGCGACGTCCCGTGGATCGAAGGCGCCCTGCAAGGTTTGAAGGTCATCGAAGCCGCCAATGCCGAAGAAGAGGCGCTCGCGATCGCGATCAGCCTGCGCGAGGCGATTGAGACGCCAGCCAAGACCGCAGCGCTCGTCACGCCCGACCGCGCATTGGCGCGCCGCGTGCTTGCGGCGCTGGAACGCTGGAATGTGGCGGTCGAGGATTCGGCCGGCGAGGAGCTCGCCAACACTCCCGCAGCTTGATGGAGTTACACCGGTTGCGCTCCTCGCGCTCCTCAAGCATCCGCTCCTGCGGCTTGGCGCCGCCGCTGGCGCGCACGCACGCGCAATCGCCGTGCTTGAAAAGGCGGTGCTGCGCGGCCCGCGGCCGCGGCCGGGCACGGCTGGCCTCGCGCACGCGCTCACGGTGTTTCACACCGAGCTCGCAAAGCTGCGACGCGGCCAACCATCGGACTTGCATCCCTCCGATCCGCGCGCCGACCTCAGCGACGCGCAGCTCCATGACGCTGCCGCCCTCCTCGCGCGACTCGCGCCGGCGCTCGCCCCGCTCGAGGGACAGGCGCGCGCGCCATTCGCCAAAATCGCGGCGCTCCATCGAAGCGTGGTTGCCGCGCTGAGCGCGGACGCAACTGGCGTCCCGGCAGCCTTCCAGGGCCGCGACGGGGTGGCGCTCGAGAGCGCGTTCGAGGAGATCGCGGCCAACGCGAGCCACGCCGATTTTGCCGTGGAGGCCGTCGATTATCCGGACCTGTTCCGCACGGCCATTTGCGATCGCGTGGTGCGGCGGCCGCCGCTATCGGGCGTGCGGCTGCACATCTATGGTCCACTCGAAGCGCGGCTGCAGAGCGCCGATCGCATGGTGCTCGGCGCCCTGATCGAGGGCACATGGCCGCCCGAAATCGCATCCGATCCTTGGCTGAGCCGCCCCATGCGCCACGCGCTCGGGCTCGATCTGCCGGAGCGGCGCATTTCGCTCTCCGCCCACGACTTCGCGCAGGCGCTCGGCGCGAGCGAGGTGATCCTCGCTTATCCCGCCAAATTGGCCGGTACGCCAAGCGTCCCCTCGCGCTTCGTTCAGCGCCTGGCGGCGGTCGCAGGCGAACAGCGCTGGCAAGAGGTCTGCGCGAGAGGAGCGAGATATCTCGCCTGGGCGCGCGCGCTCGATCGACCCGCGGAGGTCAAGCGGGTCGAAAAACCCATGCCAAAGCCCCCGCGCGCCGCGCGGCCGACCGGGCTCTCGGTGACCGACATCGAGAACTGGCTGCGCGATCCTTATACGATCTACGCCAAGCACATCCTCAAGCTGCGCGAGCTCGATGCCGTCGATCTGCCGCCGGGCGCGGCCGATCGCGGCATCGTCATCCACGCCGCGCTGAGCGATTTCACCAAGACCTTCGCGGCGGCGCTCCCCGCCGATCCGGCCGCCGCGCTCATCGACATCGGCCGCAAGCATTTTGCTACGCTTGAAGACTATCCCGAAGCGCGCGCGTTCTGGTGGCCACGTTTCCGGCGGATTGCCCGCTGGTTCGCCGGCTGGGAAAAGGGGCGCCGCGCGAGCCTCGCGGTGCTCACCGCCGAGCTGCAAGGCAGGATCGAGATTTCTCTCGGCGAGCGCGTGTTCACCTTGCGCGCGCGTGCCGACCGTATCGAGCGGCTCGCGGGCGGGCGTTATGCCATTCTCGACTACAAAACCGGACAGGTGCCGAGCGAAAAGCAGGTGCGCATCGGCGTCTCGCCGCAGCTCACGCTCGAGGCCGCGATTCTGCGCCACGGTGGATTTCCCGATATCCCTGCTGATGCCTCGATCGCCGAGCTGGTCTACGTCTCGCTCAAGGGCGGCGATCCCGCAGGCGACGGCGTGCCGATCGATTTCAAGAATGGCGACGCGGACTTCCATGCCGAGCGCGCGCTCGAGAAGCTCACAAGTGTCGCTCAGCGATTCGAGAACGAACAACAGCCTTATCAGCCGCTGGTCTTGTCGATGTGGAAGAGCCGCTACGGCACGTATGACCACCTCGCACGGGTGAAGGAATGGTCCGTCGCCGGACCGGAGGATGCAGAGAGCGAATGATGCGCACGGCGGAGCGAATTGGCCGCGTCATTCCCGGCGACCTGCGGCGCCTGCAAATCGAGGCATCGGATCCCGCGGCCTCGGCGTGGGTGGCGGCCAATGCCGGATCCGGCAAGACCCATGTTCTCGCGCTGCGCGTGATCCGTTTGCTGCTCGACGGCGTCGATCCGGCAAAGATCCTCTGCATCACGTTTACCAAGGCCGCCGCCGCAAACATGGCGAACCGCGTCTTTGACGAGCTGCGCCGCTGGACCGCGCTCGACGATATCGAGCTCGACGCAACCATTAAGCAGATTTCGGGCATCGAGCCGGACGCGGCGCGGCGCACGCTCGCGCGGCGGCTGTTCGCCATGGCATTGGAGACGCCGGGCGGATTGAAGGTGCAGACCATTCACGCCTTCTGTACGCGACTGCTGCATCATTTTCCGTTCGAGGCCAATGTCGCCGCCCGCTTCAGCGTTCTCGACGAGGCGGCGCAAGCGCAACTCCTCAACGAGATTAGCCTCGGCGTGCTGCTCGACGCAGCCTTGGCGCCAGAAGAGGCGCTCGGCCGCGCGCTGGCGAGCGCCATTGCGGGGACATCCGACCAGACGTTCAAGGACGTGATCGGCGAGGCAATCCGCAAGCGCGATGCGGTGCGCGCCTGGGTCGACCACGGCGGCAGCATCGAGGCGGCCATCGCCGCGCTCTGCGGCACGCTCGGCGTCGGCGGGGACGATACGATCGAGCGGGTCGAAAGCGAAATGACGGAAGGTCCCATCTTTCCAGCATCGCAATGGGCGGCCGCCGCCGAGGCCCTTGAGCGGGGCGGCAAGAGCGACCACGAGCAGGCGCGGCGGCTCCTTGCCGCGTCTGCGGCGAGCGCCCCGCAGCGCGCCGGCTTTTATCAACAGGTCTTTGTCACCGGTAAGCTCGAGCCGCGCCAGCAAATCCTCACCCGATCGACGGAGCTCGCGAACCTCGAGCTTGCCGAGCGCCTCTGCCGCGAGCGCGAGCGGATGCTTGGGCTCATCGAGCGCCGCAAAGCCGTGGCCTGCCGCGACCGCACGGCGGCGCTCATCACCATCGCCGATGCCGTGCTCTCCCGTTACCAGGCGATGAAGGACCGGCGCGGGCAGCTTGATTACGACGATCTCATCGACAAGGCGCTGGCGCTGCTCGGCGCGCAGGGCGCGGCCTGGGTGCACTACAAGCTCGATCAAGGGATCGACCACGTGCTGATCGACGAGGCGCAGGATACGAGCCCGAAGCAATGGGAAATCATCGCCCGCCTCACCGCCGAATTTTTCGCTGGCTCCGGCGCGCGCTTGATCAGACGGACGATCTTCGCGGTCGGCGACGAGAAGCAATCAATTTTCTCCTTCCAAGGCGCGGCGCCGCGTGAGTTCGCCGTCATGCATCACAGGTTCGAGAAGCTGTCCAAAGCCGCCGAACATGAGTTTCGCCACGTCCGCTTCCGCCATTCCTTCCGTTCGGGACCCAACGTGCTCGGCGCCGTCGACGCGATCTTTGCGCGGCCCGAAGCTTTTGCCGGGCTCTCTGTCGAAGCGGGCAACACCGTTCATGAATCGCTGCCCGACGCGGCCCCCGGCTTGGTGGAGATTTGGGAGCTCATCAAGCCCGCGAGCAAACGCGAGATCGAAGCCTGGGATGCGCCGTTCGATCAGCTCACCGAAACAAGTCCGCAGGTGCGGCTCGCGGCCAAGATTGCCAAAAACGTCAAGGCCTGGATGAAACAGGGGTCGCGCGCGGGCGACGTGCTGGTGCTCGTGCGCCAGCGCGGACCCTTGTTCGAGGCGATCATCCGCGCGCTGAAGGACTTGCAGATTCCGGTCGCCGGCGCCGACCGGCTGGTGCTCACCGAGCATATCGCCGTCATGGATCTGATGGTGCTCGCGGACGCGCTCTTGCTGCCCGATGACGATCTCGCGCTCGCGACCGTGCTCAAGAGCCCGCTCTTCGGCTTCGATGATGCGGATCTGTTCGATCTGGCCTGGAAGCGCAAAAGCTCGTTGCGCGCGGCGTTGCGGGCGAAAGCGCAGGCCAACGCGCGCTTTGCGCAGGCGCTGGCGAAGCTTGAGCAGTTTGGCGAGTGGGCACACGAAATGCCGTTTACATTCTATGCGCGCGTGCTGGGGCGCGCGGGCGGCCGCAAGCGCTTTCTCGCGAGGCTCGGTCACGAAGCAGACGACGCGCTCGACGAATTCCTCAATCTCGCGCTCGACTACGAGCGGCGCAAAACGCCGTCCCTGCAGGGTTTCCTCGCCTGGCTGCGCACGGCTCAGACCGACGTGAAACGAGACATGGAGATCACCCGCGATGAAGTGCGGGTAATGACGGTGCACGGCGCCAAGGGCCTGGAAGCGCCGATCGTGGTCATCGCCGACACCACCACAGCGCCGGCGGGCCCGCCGCAGCGCCAGCCGCGGCTGTTGTCGCTGCCGGGGGCGACCGCGCAAGCGCCGAACTGCCTCGTTTGGGCGGGCGCGAAAGC
>VAZQ01000340.1 GCA_005883115.1 Alphaproteobacteria bacterium
TGCGCATCGGTTGCGCCTTTGCTGCCGGACTGATTGGCATCCTGCTCTTGGCGTGCCCGCCGGCCGAGTGGACGTCGGCACAGGCGCAGACCCAGGCCGCGGCGAAAAAAAAGATCGAGAGAAAAGGTGCGCCGCCCAAAGCCGGCGCGAAGGAGCAGGAAGAGCGGCCCGCTTTCACCGCGCAGGACGATGACGCCGCGGTCATTCCCGGGATTGCGGACGCGCGCATCTGGGGGGATTCCGAGAGCGCGTTCGCGCGGGTGTTGCCGCAGGTAAGCGGGCCATGGCTGGCGATCTCGGGCGGCGGCTCCGACGGGGCCTACGGCGCGGGCGTCCTCACCGGCTGGAGCGAAGCGGGCACACGGCCACAATTCGCCGTCGTGAGCGGCGTCAGCATCGGCGCGCTGATTGCTCCTTTTGCTTTTCTCGGGCCCCGATATGACGAGGAGCTACACAAGAACTTCACGAGCATCGGCGCAGCCGACATCTTCGAAGATCGTATGACCCGCAGCAGCCTGTTCGATTATTGGCCGCTCAAGCGCTTGATCGAGCACCGCGTGACTCCGACCCTGCTGTCCGAGATCGCAGCCGAACACGCCCGAGGACGGCGCCTGTGGGTGGCGACCACAAACCTCGATGCCGGGCGACGCGTGATCTGGAACATGGGCGCGATCGCCGCACACGGGGAGCAAGGAGCGCGGCTGTTTCGCGACATTCTGCTCGCGTCCTCGGCCATTCCCGGATTCTTTTCCCCGGTTCCGATCGAGGTCGAAGCGAACGGCAAGAAATTCCAGGAACTGCACGGCGACGGCACGCTCACCGCGCCGTTCTTCGTCATGCCGGAAACGATGCTTTCGGCGCGCAGCACGTCGCGTCCGCCGCTCGGCCAGCTTTACGTCATGGTCAACTCGAAACTCGGGCCGGAATTCAAGATGCCCGACCACAACATTCCCGGCGTGCTCGGCCGCTCGATCGGCGTAGCGCTGACAGCGGCGTTGCGTGCGGAGCTAATGCTGATCTATGTCGGCGCGCAGCGACAGGGAATCGCGTTGCGCGTCGCCCATGTCGACCCGAGCTTCGATTTTCCGAGCCGCGGCCCGTTCGACGGCAAATACATGCAGGCGCTCTACGAAGTCGGCGTCGCGGCGGGCAAGAAGGGCACCGCTTTCGGAGACACCGTGCCCGAGCTCTCGATGCGCGGCTCGAGCAGCCAGCAATAACGAGTCGCGCCGCGGCCGATCTCAGCGTTGACTTCGGCGTGCTTCACTCCGCCGCTAGGCGCGACCGCGGTTCGGTGATGCGGACGGCAAGCCGCCAAGCTACCCAGAACATGGCGAAATAGCTCGCGATGAAGGTCACGAGGCCGGTGTAGGGCGTCGAGTAGCGTTCGACCACCAATCGGGCTTGACCCGCGGGTCAATCTCCTTTGTAAGAACTTTTTCCGCACAGGATGGATTGCGGGTCAAACCCGGCGATATCGGCTGCGATTGCTGCTCGCGTCTGCCCTCACCCGACTCGCGCATGCGGCGCTCGCCACCTTCTCCCCCGCTCCGCTCCGCTGCGCTGCGCGAGGCGAGAGTTCACTCCGGCTGCTCGACCGTGCGGATGTTGATCTCCGATTTGAGCGTACGGTGAACGGGACATTTGTCGGCGATCTCGAGCAGGCGACGGCGTTGCTCCGCATCGAGCTCCCCGCGCAGCGTGATCGCCCGCTCGATGCGATCGAGCATACCTTCCTTGGTCTCGCAGTCTTCGCAATCAGCGGCGTGAATCCTGGAATGGGCGAGTTCGACCGTCACCCGCTCGAGTGGAAGCGCCTTGCGCTCGGCATAGAGCCGCAGCGTCATCGCCGTGCAGGCTCCTAGCCCCGCAAGCAGCAAATCGTAAGGACCCGGGCCGCTGTCGAGACCGCCAACCTCGACCGGCTCGTCGGCGAGGAAGCGGTGGACGCCGACCGTGATCTCCTGCTGAAAGCGGCCCTGGCCGGTCTCGCGAACCACCACCGTCTTGGCATCGTGCGGCATCTCCGCCGTCGCCTGCGGCACGTCGAGATAGCGCTCGGCCCAGGCATGCACGACATTGGCCACGTAGGCAGCATCGCTGCGGCGGCTCAAAAGGTGATCGGCGCCTGCGAGCGATACGAAGCTTTTCGGGTGCTTGGCAGCGGCAAAGATGCGGCTCGCGTTCTCAATGCCGACGACCTCGTCCGTCGGCGAATGGAAGACAAGCAGTGCCTTGCGCAGATCGGCAATGCGCGCGAGGAGCTTGTGTTCGGCGAGGTCGTTCACGAAGGCACGGCTGATGTGAAATCGACGGCCTGCGAGCATGGCCTCGACCTCGCCCGTGGCGGCGATTTCGTCGAGGCGGTCCTTGAACAGGCCGGTCACATGCATGGGATCGCAGGGCGCAGCGATGGTTGCCACGGCGCGCGCCTCGGCTATCTCGCCAGCCGCCGCGAGCACCGCGGCACCCCCGAGGCTGTGGCCGATGAGGATCGCGGGGGCGCGGGTGCGATGGCGCAATTCGTTGGCGGCCGCGACGAGATCGGCGACATTGGAGGAAAAGGTCGTGTTGGCGAATTCCCCTTCGCTGGAGCCTAGTCCGGTGAAGTCGAAGCGCAACACGGCGATACCGAGCGCGGTGAGCCCCTCGGCGACGCGCTTGGCGGCATGGATGTCCTTGCCGCAGGTAAAGCAATGCGCAAACAGGGCGTAAGCGCGCGGCTCGCCAACGGGGCGATCGAGCAGCGCGGCGAGCTTTTGTCCTTGCGCGTTGGGAAAATCAAAACGCTCAGCCGGCATGATCTCCTCCCGTTGGATCGAGGCGCCTTTGTCTTCAGCAAAGCACAGCAGGATTTGCGGACGCGGGAAAGCGCGCGGCGGCGTGGTGAGCCCTCGCCCCGCAAGCAAAGCGCAGGGGCAGAGGGCGGCCGAGCGCAGCGAGGCCCAAGGGGGCAACGGCCGCGACGCTGCCGGATCAAGCGGCCCGAGGGAAAACCCCCATTTGAACCAGTGGCATCTTTTCCGCGACTAACAGGGTGGCGCTAATGAGGATCGCTGTATTCGGTGCCGTTTCGCCCGGGATTGAGGGGGCAGCGCCCGGCACGAAAACAGGAAGGGGCAACAATGAGTTATTCGCGAATTTGCACCCAGGCCGCGGGCCTATCGGTGGCGCTGGCGCTTGCCTGCGCGGCCACGCTGCCTGGGGCCGAGGCCGGTCCGAGTTATGACGGGCTCTGGAGCGTGGTGATCGTGACCAAGACGGGCCAATGCGATGCCGCGTATCGCTACCCGATCCGCATCACCAACGGCAGCCTCGTCAATGCCGGCTCGGCGCCCATCAACATCTCAGGCAAGGTCGGCAAGAACGGCGCGGTAATCGTCAACGTCAACGCCGGCGACAAGAGCGCGGTCGGCAAGGGTCGCCTCGCTGCTACAAGCGGCGCTGGATCCTGGAGCGGCAACGCCAACGGCGCCTGTTCGGGCGTGTGGGAAGCCGAGCGTCGCGGCTAATCCCCCTAGCCATCCGAGCCAGCGGCAATTAATGCCCGGGTCCAACCCGTGCATTCGCCGCCTTCGAGCTTTTCGCCATGCTCCGCATGCAATCGCCTAAGCGAGAAGCCGCCCCTCTCGCGCAGCCCCCCGCCCTGATCTATGCGGCGGCGCTGACCTGCGGCGTATTGGCTTCGCTTGCGTTGCAGCTCTATTTGCGCGGCGCCGGCTTCGAGCTCGCCACTCTGTGGGAAAACATGTTCGCCACCAGTACACGGCAGTTGCGCACCACCGGTCCGTGGTGGGCCATCGCCGGCCTTGCCTTCCTCGCGGGCGGAATAACCGCCGCGGCACTCAGCCGTCTTCCCCTTCCCTGGCGCCGCTTTCGCTTCCTGCGATGGGCGGCCGGCGCAGCGATCGTTTTCGTGCTCGCGCAGATCGGCGATCCCCGGGCCGCCTCAGAAGCGGTCGGCGCAGGTCTCAATGTCGCGGTGAATTTGGTGGCGCTCGCCCTTGCCGCCGTAATGGCCCTGGCGGGCGCCTACGTCGCCGTGCGCCGTTGATTGCAGGCATTCCCCCGGACGCACAACTGTAGATTGCACCTACAGAGCCGTGGCGCCGATCAAATTAATCGGCGCGCCGCTCGAACCTTGATCGGCCTGTGCGATACTAAAAGTCACGGGGGATTGCGACTTGTCGGGCGTGTGCAGGGGCGACGGAGCTCTTTGGATGGCATTTGCCGATTACGCACGAGCCGAGGCGAACGACCAGACGACCCAACGAAGCGGCCCATCGCCATGGGTGACGGCCCTTCTGACCGCGCTGACCCCCGGGCTTGGCCACCTGTACATCGGACAGGCCCGCCGTGGCATGACGCTGTTCATTCTGGTGATCATCGCCGACACGCTGCTGATGTTCGCAATGATGGGCGTGTTGGCGCGGTTCTGGATGTTCGCCGTCAGTCTCGCGCTGCTCGTCGGGCTGTGGCTCTACATCATGGTCGACGCGATTTCGCGCGCGTATCGGATGCAGGACTTCCCCCATCAGCGCTATGGTCGCTGGACGACCTACGCCGGCGCCTTTGTGCTTGCTTGTCTGATCTTCGCGGGACCGTGCATTTATGCCGTGCACGCGAAAGCATCGGGCCGGCTGCTGTGGCTGAACGCCACGAGTGCAAGCATGGAGCCCACGCTGCGCCTGGATGAATATTTTCTCGCCGACGCCACGTACTATCGCACCCGGCATCCGAGCCGCGGCGAGGTCGCAGTCTACGTCCATCCCAAGCAGGAGCAGCTTCACTACATCAAACGCATCGTCGCAATCGAGGGCGACCGCGTCGCCATCAAGGGCGGCCGCGCGATCGTCAACGGCGTCATGGCGGAGGAGCCCTACGTCGATGCGGGCGATCCGCAGGCGCCGCTTGCGAACGAAGCGGAAATCCGGGTGCCGCCCGGACACGTGTACGTGCTCGGTGACAATCGCGCCAACAGCATCGACAGTCGCGACCAGGTCGCGCACGGCCCGGTGCCGGTGGCAAATCTGATCGGCCGTGTCACGGATATCGCCATATCGCGCCATTTGTTGCGGATGGGCCGCTGGATCGGAACGCCAAGCAACCATTAGCCAGCCCACGCCGCCCACTCCCGACATGGCGACCAGCTGTCGACTCGTCATACGCGGGCACAAACGCGTCGAGGCGCGCGTGAACGCGCTTATGACCCGCGCATCCATCTTCTTCGCGAGAAGCTTTTTTCGAAGAGCGTTGGAGTGCACCGCTACTCGGGCTTGCCCGAGTTGCGTATCATTATGCCCGCACGTCGCGTAACCCCGACTTGTGGTGTCAAGCCCGGCCATGACGGCGGCGCTAGCGCGCCAACTCTCGCATCGCGTTGTCCAGGCCCTCGAGCGTCAGCGGATACATCCGCCCGCCCATGAGCTGGCGCATGATGCGGATCGACTGCGTATAGTCCCAGTCCTTTTCCTGCACCGGATTGAGCCAGACACACGCGGGATAGGTTCGCGCCACGCGTTCCACCCAGATCGCGCCGGTCTCTTCGTTGAAATGCTCGATCGAACCGCCCGGCGCCATGACCTCGTAAGGCGACATCGAAGCGTCGCCCACGAAGATGACTTTGTAATCGTGCGGATACGTGTGCAGCACGTCCCAGGTCGGCGTCGTGTCGTCGAGGCGGCGGCGGTTTTCCTTCCACACCCGCTCGTAGAGGCAATTGTGAAAATAGAAATACTCGATGTGCTTGAACTCGCTGCGCGCGGCCGAGAACAGCTCCTCGGTCGCCTTGACATGCCAATCCATCGATCCGCCGACATCGAGGAAGAGGAGGACCTTCACCGCGTTGTGGCGCTCGGGCCGCATGAGAATGTCGAGATAGCCTTTGTGGGCGCTGCCCTTGATGGTGCCGTCGAGATCGAGTTCCTCGGGCGCCCCGGTGCGGGCGAACTTGCGAAGCCTACGCAGCGCGATCTTGATGTTGCGCGTGCCGAGCTCGACCTGGTCGTCGAGGTCTTTGAATTCGCGCCGGTCCCAAATTTTGACGGCGCGGAAGTTGCGGCTCTCATCCTGCCCGATGCGCACGCCTTCGGGATTGTACCCGTAAGCGCCGAAGGGCGAGGTCCCGGCGGTGCCGATCCACTTGTTGCCGCCCTGGTGCCGCCCCTTCTGCTCTTTCATGCGCTGACGCAAGAGTTCTAGGAGCTTGTCCAGGCCGCCGATTGCGTCGATCGCTCTCTTTTCCTCCTCGGTAAGGTATTTTTCGGCGAGTCTTTTGAGCCATGCGGCGGGGATTTCGGGGGTGAGCGTCTCGCTCATCAGTTCCAGGCCTTTGAACACATGGCCGAAGACACGATCGAATTTGTCGAGGTTGCGCTCATCCTTCACCAGCGCAGCGCGCGCGAGGTAATAAAAATCCTCGACCCGCCTACCGGCGAGGTCTTTCTCCATTGCCTCCATCAGCGTGAGATATTCGCGCAACGTCACCGGGACGCCGGCGGTTTTGAGTTCGTGGAAAAAGGCGACGAACATGGCGAGCGCAGCTTGCGCCCGCGGCCAAGGCGGTCAAGTCACGGCCAGGAACCGGCATAAAGTCGGGGCTTGCGTAAAGATATTATCTTTAATATCTTTAGCGTCGTCCCTCGCAAAGCGAGCAGGGGCTCGGAGTTTTGCATGCGGCTCCATCCGGCCATGAAGAACGGCGAGCGAAATGTCGTTCCCTTTCGCAGCGCGACCATGTCGACGCAGATCGTCGCCCAGGTGCGCGAGGCGCTATTCGCAAAAGAGCTGCGCCCGGGCGATTTCCTCGGCACGGAAAAGGATCTCGCCGAGCGATTCGCCGTCAGCCGCATCGTCGCGCGCGACGCGTTGCGAACGCTGGAAGCGCAGGGCGTGGTCGAGATCAAAGTCGGCTCCGGCGGCGGCGCGCGCATTGCGCGCGGCAATGCCCGCCTGTTCGCCGAGGCGCTGGCGGTGCAGCTCGATCTTGCGGGCGTCTCGGTCAGCGAAATCATGGAGGCGCAGCGCGCGATCGAATGCCTCGGCGCGGAGCTGGCGGCGGTGAACTCCACCGCCGAGGATCACGCTCGGCTACGCGAGCTTATTAGCGAGGCCGAACGCAGGATCGACGATGTCCCTGCGTTTACGCGCTCCTCGCGCGAGTTCCATCTCGCCGTCGCCGAAGCATCCCACAACCGCGTGTTGGTGGTGCAACTCGTCTCGCTGCAGCACGTCTCCTGGCCTGCGCACAATCCCACCCTCACCCCGAGCGTGGCGCGACGCGTTCTCGATGCACATGTGGAATTGGTGGCGCGCATCGAAATGCGCGACGCCGCCGGCGCCCGGCAGCTCATGGACGAGCACGTGAAAATGATAGCGGCGCGGCGAGTTGCGGAGCACCGTGACAAGCACGCAACAAGTCGCGCCTGCTGTTGAAACTCAAGTCGAAACGCAAGGAGGAGTCCAGCCATGATCAAGAAGAAATTCATCATCGAACCGCACTTCCGGTTGCAGGAGTGGGTGGCGGAGGAGAAAGGGTATTTCAAGGACGAAGGCCTTGATTACGTCTTTCAGGAGCTCATCCAGTCAACCGATGGCGCGCACCATTACAAGGGCGACAAGGTCGGCGCCATGCAGTCATTCGAGCGCGGCCGGACCTCCGACGTGAGCTGCGCCTGTCACTGGACCGTCGGCGTCGCAGCCTCCAAGGGCAAGGGTCGCCTCTACGCAGGCGTGTACTCGGTCGCCCCTGCAGGCGTCTTCGTCCCGCCCGACTCGCCGGTGCGCACGCCGGAGGATCTCGCGGGCGTTCCGATCGCCGTGGGCTATCAGTCGGGCAGCCACTACTCGACCATCCAGGCGCTCGAGCAATACATGCCGGCCGACAAGATCAACCTGACCTTTGCCGACGGCATGCTGTTTCACCGGCTCGATCAGTTGATCGAGGGCAAGGCGCAAGCGTCGGCCCTGTTCAGCGGTCCGTACTACTTCGCGGAGCAGCTCGGCTTCCGCAAGGTCATCGATACGACCTTCATGATCGCGACAATGGTGAGCGGGGATCCCGAGCCCGA
>VAZQ01000637.1:0-333 GCA_005883115.1 Alphaproteobacteria bacterium
CCCACCGAACATCAGCAGTATCGCAACCAGGGCCAGAATGAAACTCAGGACGGGGCGGGTTCGCGCGGTGAGGTATAGAAAGAGGAGCACGATGGCGAGGGCGATGAGGGCGATCAGCGACATCAAGCCGAACTGGCTTTTTGACGCCTCGCTGATGATGGGCACCACATGCCCGAGAATCGCGCTGATGTATTCCATCTCGGTGGCCCCCTTCGATCAAGGCGCGCCTTCTTGGCGCCACGCGCGTGCGACCAATACAACGACGATCGCTTGATACCTCCACGCATCGGCGAGCAACGTTAACCCGGACGCGGGCCGCGTTGCAGGATAGCG
>VAZQ01000637.1:382-2609 GCA_005883115.1 Alphaproteobacteria bacterium
CTTCGCCCCGAAAGCGGACAAAATAGCAGCCGCCTCTTTAGTTCTGCTTCGTGCCACAAGCCGACTCATGCACCGCAACAAACAAATGACGTGCGCGGGTCGAAAGTGAACCGGGTCGGCAATGACAACGCCCCGACGCTCATCGAGACAATCCAACAGGCAACGCCCTATCTGAATTTGAAATTTTTATACGGATCGAAGCGCTGCTTGTTGGTTGCGTTTGTTGCGCCACTTCTCTTGTTTGTCGGCGCTGAGGAGGGAGCCCCCTCACCCTTAAACTGTCCCTGCTTAATCCCCTTGTTCTTAACGTAGCCCTGTAGAGCCTGTGCGGACGCGGTTGCTGGGATCAGCATCAGCATTCCAATAGTGGCGAAGCAAAATGCGCTGCGAAAGCGGAGAGCTTTGAGCATAGGACCCTTCTCTGCCGCGGGACACGCTCCGCTTATTGGCATTGGAACGCTCGCGGACCATCCGGCAAAACCCCGTCCTCGAATCGCCAAAGCATCGGGCTAACGTGCTTTCCGCGGGGCCCCGCCGCATGTGCGCACCGTTACGGGTGGTATGCAAGGAAGTTACCGCGTGGCGGCCAAGACCGCTCTGCTCGATTCGGTGGACGTCTTGGCCTTGGCGGCCAAGCGAATGCGATCGCCTGCAATGCGCAGCTTTTCAGCGGGAGACAGCTCGAGCAACGCGCTCTTCAACGCATCTTGATCGAGCGCCATGGATGGGGCGCTGCTTTGAGCGGGCTCGATGGCGGCGCACTCGGCCGCACGCGCTCGAACCTGATCCGTGGCGATGAAGGCTGGGGTCATCGCCCCGAGAGCGGCGACCAACACCTTACGCTTGTTGTTCATGACAGTCCTCCCGACTAGTACCACTGCCGCGAATTGTAGGCCCGTTTCGATGTAGGGCAATGCACCCGGCTCAATAACGCGCGACCGAACGGGAACTTCCAGGCCGAAGGCCGGTCTTGAGATTAATCACGCGCTCGTACTTGGTAAGCTGCACCGGCAGGTCGGCCGGCTTCTCGCCCTTGAGGATGCGATCGACGCTGGTAGGCTGTGCTCACAACGCATTTAGGGGGCATCATCATGAAACTTCCCAGCCGGCGATCTCCCTATCTGGTTATCGCTGGCGCTCTTTCTATCCTTCTCGGACTGACCGTTGCGTGGTCGCAAACTGCGAGAACTGTCAAGATTGTCGTTCCATACCCGGCTGGCGGCACCGCCGACATCCTTGCTCGTATTCTGGGTGAACAGATCAGCCGTACTGAGGGCGTCACCTTATTGACCGAGAACCGCCCTGGTGCGAGTGCAGTCATCGGAACCGAAGCTGTATCCCGCGCTGCACCCGACGGCAGCACCTTGCTGATCACTTCAACCGCTTTTCTTATCGCCCCGCATCTGCGAAAGCTGAACTACGATCCGCTGACCAGCTTCGAGCCAATTTGCCAACTCGTAAGCACGCCGATAATCGTCGTCGTCAACAGTGAATCGCCCTACCGTACGTTCGCCGATTGGCTCAACGCGGCGCGTGCCAAGCCCGGTTCCCTGACGCTGGCGAGTATTCCGGCGGGCCTTTCGCGCATCGCATTCGAAATGCTCAAGCGCGCTGCCAACGTCGATATTTCGTTTGTCCCCTATCCGGGCGATGCTCCTGCCGTTAACGCGCTGCTCGGCGGGCATGTGACCGCGGTCTTCTTGCCCTACTCAGGGGTTGCGGCGCAGCTGAAGGCGGGCCAGTTGCGCGCACTCGCAAGCGCCTCGCGAACCAGGAGCGAATCACTGCCAAGCGTGCCGACCGTTGCTGAGTCCGGCTTCAAGGGCTATGAGGCCGACAATTGGAACGGCTTGTTCGCGCCGGCGAAGACGCCGAACGAAACAGTCTCGGAGCTCGCCGGCTGGTTTGCGGCGGCAATGCAGATCCCTGAAGTCAAGGCGAAGCTGGTCGCCCAGAGCCTCTATCCCGCCTGGATGTGCGGCGCTGATTTCGCCGCTCTTTTAAGCAAACAATATAACGAGTTCGGCCGCGTTATTCGCGAGGCAAACATCAAGGCGGATTGAGCTTGAGATGACGATATTCCAAAAATCTGTTCCAACGGCAGCCTAATGTCGGGTTAGGGGTCAGTCTCGTCGGATCTGCCCGCTCCCCCTGACAGACTGAAAGTCTGTCCTTCGCCGCTGTCGGCGGACGCGACTCACGATGCGAATGTCCTCGCCAGCAAGGC
>VAZQ01000341.1 GCA_005883115.1 Alphaproteobacteria bacterium
CAGAAGTCGACGATCTCCCAATGGCAGGGTTCGGTCACCGCCGGTTCGAACTTGGCGCCCGCGAGCTTGTCGTTATCGCGCTCGAATAGCGGCTTGAGGATGTCGCAATTGTTCGCCCACATGGTCCACCACAAGCTGAACCAAGTGTTGTTCATGGTCATGCCCCCGACATAGCCCCATTTCACCTTGCCTTCTTTCTGCAGCCGCTGGCTCACCGAAACGAGCTCGGCAAAGGTCTTGGGCACGTCCTCGGGTTTGACGAGGTCGCTGCGATAGAAGAACGTCCCGACGGTGTGGGCCATGGGCACGACAGTGAGCTTTTTCTCGTCATTCCAGAACGCGAGCAGCGGCCAGCGGTCCGCGTTTTCGATTCCCTTAACGTCGTCGGTCGGCTCCAGCCACTTCTTCCACAGCTGACCCCAGTCGTCATTGTGCCAGATGACGTCGAACTGGTCGGTCTCACCTGTGAGCGTAGCAGTAACCTTTTCCATGAAGACGCTGTACGCCATCGGCACGCGCGTCAACTTGACCCCGTGGTCTTTCGCCCATTTCTCCATGATGTCGAGGGAGGCATCCTGGATGGGATTCTTCATGTACCCAACTTTCAGCTCGCGCTCCTGCGCCTGGGCGAAAAAAAGACCCGCCGAAAGGACGAGGCCGATCGCAGTCGCAAAGCAGAACCGAATGAGCTTTCGCAGTTCGCGCATTGACACCTCCCTTAGCCGAGCCGAGCTCTTGTTGAGAGCGGCCCATCGACCGGCACGCATTCTAAAAAGCCGAGGCGAACCTCTCCCCCTTGAGCAGCGCTTTAGGCTGTAATTCAAGTCCCGAACGGCGGATCATTCAAGAGCGCGCAGACGCAAAAGGGGGCGGTGGCGATATACACGATCCGCCGTTCCCGCAGTGGGGTTTTTCCAACCCTGGTTCTTCTATATGATTTTCGACATGAGCGATGCCCAGGCCATGTTCAACGTCCTGCGGCAGTCGGCCGACGCCGATGTCGTGGCGGCAATCGAGCGGCTCGTCCGGGACGCGCCAGATCACCGGCTCTGCCGCATCAATGTCGTGGATTTCGCGACCAAGAGCGGATTGAACGAGGAGCGCGTCATTGCGGCGTTTCTGCACGCGGCGCGGATCGGGCTGTTCGATCTATCCTGGAACGTGCTTTGCCCCGGCTGCGGAGGGGTGCTCGACGCCAACGCCACGCTCAAGACGGTCCGTCGCGAGGAGTACGAGTGCGCGCTCTGTGCCGCCGGATATGAACCCACGCTCGACGAGATGGTCGAGGTGGCCTTTACGGTGATGCCGCGCGTGCGCAGGATCGCGGCGCATGATCCGGAGACGCTTCCCATCCCGGAGTACTTCCGTCAGATTTTTTGGAGCTCGGGGATCGATCTTCCCGACGACTTCGAGCGAATCATCGAGGACGTTACCCTCGATTCGGTCGAGTTGCCGCCCGGCGAGAAAGCCATCCTATCGCTGCAGCTGCCGGCGGAGTTCGTGATTGTTTTCGAACCGGTGACGCACGCGGCGCAGTTCCTCGACATCAAAGGGGAGGCGACGCGCGAGCGCCAGAACCTCTCGCTCGTTTTCAACAAGGTCCGGGCGCCGACCGGAACAATAGAGCTGCGGCCCGGCCCGTTTCGCCTCGCATTCGAGAATCGCACCGACGCACGGGTATTGCCTGGCGTGTGGATCGCCGGGGACGCGCTGCATGGCCTTCTCGGCAGGCGCAAGCCCTTCTTGACGGCAAAGCGCCTGCTCACCAATCAGACATTCCATGACCTCTATGGCACCGATACGCTCGACATCAATCAGCGCCTCAACATCACCAGCCTCACGTTCCTGTTCACCGATCTCAAGGGCTCCACCCAGCTTTACGAACGCGTCGGCGACCTGGTCGCGTATGACCTGGTCAGAGCACATTTCCGCGTCCTGACCGAGATCGTCGCTTCCGAGGCCGGCGCCGTGGTAAAGACCATCGGCGACGCAGTGATGGCGACGTTTCCGACCCCGGATCGGGCGGTCGGCGCCGCGTTGCGCATGCGCGAGGCGATGCGCAAGTTCAATGAAGAGCGCAAGAGCGAGGACCTCCGTGTCTCGCCGTCACGCTCAACGACCGCCGCGACTATTTCGGTCAGACCGTGAATATCGCCGCGCGCGTGCAAAATCTCGCGGTCTCGCGCTCGATCTACGCGACCGGCCCGGTGGTAGAGAACGCGCAGACATCGATGCTGCTGGAGACCAGCAGCCTCAAACCAGTGGCGAAGCGCGCGGCGCTGCGGGGCATTGCAGACGAGATGACGGTTTACGAAATTCCCTGAGTAGCCCTTAATACCAACCCGCGTAAATTCTGACTCGTCATTCCGGGGCGCGGGCGTAGCCCGCGAGCCCGGAATCCATAACCGCGGGCAGTGGTTATGGATTCCGGCCCTCGCCGCTATCGCGGCTCGGCCGGAATGACAAACTGAACGGGCTGATATAAGGGACAGAATCCAACGGAGCACGCGATGTGGCGTTGCCTCGCATGCGTTGGGATCATCGCTGCATTGGCGGCCGGGCCGGCGCGCGCGCAGGAGGCAGTCGCGCAGTTCTACAAGGGCAAGCAGATCACGGTGCTCGTCGGCTCTTCCGCCGGCGGCGGCTACGATATCTACGCGCGGCTTCTCTCGCGGCACATGCCGAAGCATATCCCCGGCAATCCCGCCATCATGGTCACCAACATGGCGGGCGCCGGCAGCAACGCGGCGGCCGCGCATCTGTTCAATGTCGCACCGCGGGACGGCACCGTGATTGGCGCGCTGCAGAACAGCGCCGTGCTCGATGCGTTGCTCGACGCGCTGCTCGGCGACACGAAGCGGCTACGCCACGATGCGACGAAATTCGTGCATCTCGGGTCGGCAACCATCGATCACTACGTGTGCATCGCCCGCGCCGACGCGCCGGTGAAATCGTTCCAGGATCTGCTCACACACGAGCTGATCATCGGCGCCAGTCATCCCGGCACGTCGACGCGGGACTTTCCGGCGATGCTCAACAACATGACCGGCAGCAAGATTCGCCTGGTCAGCGGCTATCCCGGGACTCGCGAGATCACGCTCGCCATCGAAAAAGACGAGGTCAAGGGGCTGTGCGGCTTCAGCTGGTCGAGCCTGAAGGCGCAACGGCCGAACTGGATTGCATCCGGCTTTATTCGCGTACTGGTGCAGGAGCACGACAAGGGTCATCTCGACATCAACAAGATGGGGGTGCCGCTCGCGGTCGATTTCGCCACGACGCCAGAGAATCGCCGCGTGATGGAATTGATTTACAGCTCCGAAACCTTCGGCCGCCCCTACATGATGGCGCCGGGCGTGCCGGAGGAGAGGATCGGGGCGCTGCGCAAGGCGTTCATGGCGACGATGCGCGACCAGGATCTGCTCGCCGAGGCGCAGCGCATCGGGGTCGTCATCGATCCGATCTCGGGCGAGGAATTGCAGGCCCTCGCAGAAAAAATCTTCGCCACGCCCGGCGCGGTGGTTGAACGGGCCAAGCAGGCGATGGAGTACAAAACTCCCTGACGCTGTCTCGCAATTCAGTGTCGACCGGTAGTGGCCATGGGATTCTGCACCGCCGGCAGATCGTGCAAGTGACAGGCCGTTCATCGAGTGGCCGCAGTTCGGGCTCCTCCACGCGACAGCGGTCGAAGGCGTAGGGGCAGCGGGTGTGAAAACGGCAGCCTTTGGGCGGATTGATCGGGCTCGGCACGTCGCCTTTGAGAATGATGCGCTTGCGTGCCGCGCCCGGTTCGGGCACCGGCACCGCGGACAGCAACGCCTCGGTATACGGATGCTTGCAGGCGCCGAAAATTTGCCGCTTGCGCCCAAGCTCGACGATCTTGCCCAGATACATGACCGCAACCCGATGGGTCATATGCTCGACGATGGCGAGATCATGACTGATGAAGAGGAGCGCGAGGCCGAACTCGCGCTGCAGATCGTGCAGCAGGTTGACGATCTGCGCCTTGACCGAAACATCGAGCGCGGAGACGGCCTCATCGCACACGATGAGGTCGGGTTCTGGCGCCAGCGCGCGTGCTATGGCGATGCGTTGGCGCTGTCCGCCGGAGAACTCGTGCGGCCAGCGCGCCTTGGCCTCGCGCGGCAGCCGCACTTTTTCCAATAGGAGGTCGATCCGCGCGTCGATCTCGGCACCCGATTTCGCGAGCGCGAAGTTGCGGATCGGCTCGGCGAGGAGATCGCGCACCCGCATGCGCGGATTGAGGCTGGACAGTGGATCCTGGAACACGACCTGCATGCGCCGCCGCAGCGGCCGCAGCGCTCCCGCCGGCATGTCGTCGATACGCCTTCCGTCGAGCACCACCTGACCGGCGGTGATCTCGAACAGCCGCAGGATCGCGCGCCCGACGGTGGACTTACCGCAGCCGGATTCGCCGACCAGCGCCAGCGTCTCCGCTCGGTCAATCTGGAAGGACACGCCATCGACTGCATAGACCCGCCGGCCGCGCGGCCGCAGCACGCCGCCACGCAACGGGAAATGCTTCTTGAGATCGTTGACTTGAAGCAGGACCTCGCTCATGCGGCCACCGTTGCCTTGGCGGCGAAATGACAGGCGGCGAAGTGAGCGGGCGCCTTCTCCTCGAGGGCGGGCGCGACGCGCCGGCACAGGTCGGCCGCCAATGCGCAGCGGCTTGCGAACACGCAACCCACGATGCGCTGTTTGAGGCTCGGCACGACGCCCGGTATTTCAGCCAACCTGGTTTGCGCGTCGGCGAGCGAGGAGCCGAGCTTGGGCACCGCGCTGAGGAGGCCACGCGTGTAGGGATGGCGCGGCGAGCGGAAGAGTTCGGCGACCGGCGCCTCCTCTACCTTGCGGCCTGCATACATCACCATCACGCGTCGGGCGATTTCGGCCACCACGCCGAGATCGTGTGTGATGAGGATGATGGCGCTACCGAAGCGCTGCTTGAGGTCGGCCATGAGACTGAGAATCTGCGCCTGGATGGTGACGTCGAGCGCGGTGGTCGGCTCATCCGCGATCAGGAGCTTCGGGCGACAGGCGAGCGCAATGGCGATCATCACGCGCTGGCGCATGCCGCCGGACAATTGGTGCGGGTACTCGCGCGCGCGCCGGCGCGGCTCGGCGATGCCGACTACGCTGAGCATCTCCACCACGCGTTGCTCGACCTGATTGCGGGTGAGTCCCTGATGCAGCCGCAATGGCTCTGCGATCTGGCGGCCGATGGTGAGGACCGGATTGAGGCTCGTCATTGGCTCCTGGAAGACCATGCTGATGTCGTCGCCGCGGATCTTGCGCATGGCGGGTTCGCTGAGCTTGAGGAGGTCTCGGCCCTCGAAACGGATCGCGCCCGCGATACTGCCGGGCGGTTGCGGCACCAGCCGCATAATGGAATTGGCGGTGACCGATTTTCCGCAACCGCTCTCGCCGACGATCGCCACCGTTTCACCCGCCTCCACCGTGAATGAGACGCCGTCGACCGCGCGGTTCACCCCCTCGGGCGTGCGGAAGTGGGTTTGCAGGTTTTCGACTTCCAGCAGTGCCATGCAGTGAGTTCTTTACAGTCGCTTGACGAAGCGTGGATCGAGCGCATCGCGCAGGCCGTCGCCGAGCAGGTTGACCGCCAGCACCGTGAGCGAGAGGAAAATCGCGGGAAAGAAGACGATATAGGGCTTGACCTGCCACAGCGCGCGGCCTTCGGCCATGATGTTGCCCCAGGACGGGATGGTGGGCGGCGTGCCGGCGCCGATGAACGAGAGGATGGCCTCGATGATCATGGCGCCGGCGCAGACGTAGGTTGCTTGCACCGTCATCGGCGCGACCGTGTTGGGCAGGATGTGGCGCAGGATGATCATCGGCGTGCGTGTGCCGGCCGCGATCGCCGCGTCCACGTAAGGCTGCTCGCGCAGCGACAACACAACGCTGCGCACCAGGCGTGACACGCGGGGAATCTCGGCGATCGTGATGGCGGTGATCACATTGCCGACGCTGCCGCGGGTGAGCGCCATGAGCGCGATCGCGAGCAGAATCGGCGGGATCGACATCATCCCGTCCATCACGCGCATGATGATGCCGTCGCTCCAGCGAACGAAGCCCGAGACGAGGCCGATGACGAGACCCGCCAGAGACGCCAGTAGCGCAACCGAGAAGCGGACTGTCAGTGAAATACGCGCGCCGTAGAGTACGCGCGAATAGATGTCGCGTCCCAACATGTCGCTGCCGAACCAGAATGCCGCGGATGGCTCACGGGTGCGCCGCGTTGGCGCGAGCGCGGTGGGATCGACAGTGCCGAGATAGGGCGCGAACAATGCGATCAGCACCATCGCCAGCACCAGCGCGCCGCCGATCGCGATCGCCGGATGCCGGCGCGCAAAGCCGAGCACGCCGCCGCGCCTTTTGACCGGTGGCAGGACGTCCGGCAACTCGGGCGCGGCTGCGATCAGGTCGGGCGCCGTGGTGATGGTGGCGTCGGTCAATACCGGATCCTCGGGTCGAGCACGGTATAGAGGAGGTCGATGGCAAGATTGACGAGCACGTAAAGGAAGCTGAACATCAGCACGATGCCCTGGATCACCGGGTAGTCGCGCCGCAGGATGGCATCGACGGTCAACCGGCCGATGCCGGGAATCGCAAACACCGTCTCGGTCACTACCGCGCCGCCGATCAACAGCGCGACGCCGATGCCGATGACGGTGACGATTGGCACCGCGGCGTTCTTGAGCGCGTGCACGAACAGGATGCCAGTCTGCCCGACGCCCTTGGCGCGCGCGGTCCGGATGTAATCCTGCTGCAAGACTTCCAGCATGGTGGCACGGGTGATGCGGGCAATCAGCGCGATATACACGCAACCGAGCGCGACGGCGGGCAGGATCAGGTTCTGAAACCAGGGCCAGAGGCCCTCGGAGATTGGCGTATAGCCCTGCACTGGCAGCCAATCGAGCTCGAGCGCAAACACATAGGCGAGCAGGTAACCCACGACGAAAACCGGCACCGAGAAGCCGAGCACCGCAAACGCCATGATGACGCGATCGATCAAGGTATCGGCTCGCCACGCCGCTACTACGCCGATCGGTACGGCGACGCAGACGGCAAGCGTCAGTGTCACCGCCATCAGCGACAGCGTCGGCTCCGCGCGTTGCGCGATCAGCGCGGCGACCGGGAGGTTGGTGAAGATTGACGTGCCGAGATCGCCGTGAAGGATTTGCCAGAACCATTCACCGAACCGGATCAGAAACGGCCGGTCGAGCCCGAGGCTCATGCGGATGCGCGCGACGTCGTCAGGGGTAGCCTGGTCGCCCGCGATCACCGCCGCCGGGTCGCCGGGCGCGATGTAGAGCAAGCTGAACACGAACAGCGCCACCACCACCATCACCGGGACGGTGGCCACGATGCGCCGGATGATGTAGCTCAGCATGTTGCGATGCTAACAGGTTTCATAGCAGCCCGTTCGGTTTGTCATTCCGGCCGAGCCGCGATAGCGGCGAGGGCCGGAATCCATAACCACCGGCAGTGGTTATGGATTCCGGGCTCGCGGGCACACGCAGCCAAGCTTGCGCAGGCTGCGTAAACTTGCCTGCGCTGCCCGCGCCCCGGAATGACGAGTCAGAATTTACGCGGGTTGGTATCATGCCGTTTGGCCGATGCTCGGGCGCGCAAAAGGAGAGCCCGCGCGCAGCTTCGGATTGGCGCACGTCAGCGCTGCGCCTTCACGCCGCTTTGCTTACGCCCCAGAAGAACGGTAGCGGCCCCTTCACGATGCCGCCGACGGCCTTGCGCCAAGCCTGGTAGGCGAGGAAGAAGCCGGTCGGCGCATAGACGACATCCTCGAACGCAGCTTTGTTGAGCCGCGCGATCGCAGCCTTTTCCTCGTCGAGACTTCTCGCCGCGTACCAGGAGGTGATCTCGGATTCGACCTTCGCGCTCGTCGGCCAGCCGAACCACGCCTTATCGCCGTTGGCGCGGATCGCGGTATAGGACGACGGATCGATGCAAACTGCGCCGGCGTGCCAGGTGTGGAACATCTGCCAGCCGCCCTGCCCGGGCGGCGATTTCTGCGCCCGGCGCGCCGCGTTCGTGCCCCAATCGACGGCGGCGAAGTCAACATTCATGCCAAGCCTTCTGAGCAGGTCGGCAGTGACTTCGCCCTGAGCTTTGGTGATTGGCAGATCCTGCGCCACCACGCAGGTGACCGGCTGACCGGAATATCCGCTCTCCGCCAGCAATCGCTTGGCAGCATCGAGACGACGCGGACCTTTGAGAATTTCGCCGCCTTCCTCGCTGTAGAGCGATGTGCCAGGCGTGAAGAAGCCGGGTAGCGGCTTCCACAAGGCGTCGTCGTCACCCACGACGGCGCGCATATAGTCTTCCTGGCTCATCGCGGTGAGAATTGCGCGGCGCGCCCGCACGTCGTTGAAAGGTGGATGCAGGTGGTTCATGCGGAAGCTGCCGATGTTGCCGAGCGGATCGGCAATGTCGACCATCACGTTGCGATTCTTCTTGAGCACCGGCACGAGATCGGCCATCGGCGTTTCCCACCAGTCGACTTCGCCGTTCTGCAGCGCAGCCGAGGCGGTGCCGGGATCCGCCATCACGATCCATTCGATGCGATCGAGGAGCATCCGCTTGCCGCCGGAGAGCCACGACTGCGGCTCCTGCCGCGGCACGTAATCGGAAAAGCGCTCGAACACCGCGCGCGCGCCGGGCACCCATTCCTCGCGCACGAAGCGCATCGGCCCACTGCCGATATATTCGCCGATCGGCTTGAATGGATCGGTCGCCGCGATCCGCGCCGGCATCATGAAGCAGGAGGGCGTTCCGACCTTGCCGAGCGCGACCAAGAGTTTGGGGTACGGTTTTTTCAGCACCCAGCGGAAGGTGCGGTCGTCGACGGGACTAAGCTCTTGTTGGATCTCCTTGGTCATAAGGCCCATGTTGTCGCGCGCTTGCCAGCGCGCCAGGCTCGCCACCACATCCTTTGCGAGCACGCGCTCACCGTCATGAAACTTGAGTCCCGGCCGCAGACGGAACGTCCAAACGAGTCCGTCCGACGAGGTCTCCTCGCTCTCGACCATCTGACGCCGCGGCTGAAGCTTGTCGTCGAAGCCGTAGAGCGTGTCCCACACCAGCGCGGCAGCATTGCGCACGACGTATTGGGTGTTCCAGATCGGATCAAAATTGGCGAGGTCTGCCTGCGGCACGAAGCGCAACACGCGCGCTCCCGCGCGCTGGGCGATCGCTGGGGCGGCAACTCCGCCGGTCGCGCTCAAGACGCCGACACCGGCCGCTGCCTTGATGAACGTGCGTCGATCCATAACGTTCGGCCTGTACGCGCTCAAACCATCTTGGCCACGCCCCAGAAGAACGGCAGCGGCCCCGGCGCAATCCCCGTGACGTTCTTGCGCCACGCATAGTACCTCAGATACGCGCCGAGCGGCGCGAAGATTGCGTGGTCGAGCGCAGCTTTGTTCAGCCGCTGCGCAATACGCTTCTCGTCATCGATCGTCTTTGCATCGTACCAGGCGGCGACCTCGGCTTCGACTTCCGGAATGTTCGGCCAGCCGAAGAACGCCTTGTCGCCGTTGGCACGCAGCAGCTTGTTTGTCGGGTCGAGAAAATCGACGCCATAAAAGGTCGTGTGGAAGATGTGCCAGCCGCCCTGGCTCGGCGGAGATTTTTGCGCCCGGCGCGCGACCACCGTGCCCCAGTCGAGACCCGCGTGCTCGACGTTTATTCCGAGACGCCTTAGGAGATCGGCGGTGACCTCACCCCAAGCCTTGTGGTGGGCAAGATCCTGCGCCGCCATCGAGATGATCGGCTCGCCGGCATAGCCGCTTTCCGCCAATAAGCGCTTGGCCGCATCGATATCGCGTGGGCCCTTGAGAATCTCGCCGCCTTCTTCAGTGTAGAGCGGCGTCCCCGGCGTGAAGAAGCCCGGCAGCGGCTTCCACATGTTGTCGTCGCCGACATAGGCGCGCATGTAGTCGGCCTGATTCATCGCCATGAGGATCGCCCGGCGCGCGCGCACATCGTTGAACGGCGGGAACAGATGATTGAAGAACAGCGTGCCGATGTTGCCCAGCCGATCTTGGACATCCACTGTGACGTTGCGGTTTTTGCGCAGCGCCGGCACCAGATCGGGCAGCGGCTGCTCCAGCCAATCGACCTCGCCGTTCTGCAGCGCGGCCGCGGCAGTCGCCGGGTCGGCGATGGTGATCCATTCGACACGGTCTGCAACGATCTCTTTGCCGCCGGCAAGCCAGGACGCCGGCTCCGGTCGCGGCACGTAGCCGTCGAATTTCTCGAACACGGCCTTGGCGCCCGGCGTCCACTCGCTCTTGATGAAGCGCATGGGCCCGCTGCCGACATATTCATTGATCTGCTTGAACGGATCGGTGGCGGCGATCCGTGCCGGCATGACGAAGCAGCACGGCGTGACGATCTTGCCGAGCGCCAGCAGCATCTTCGGATAGGGCTTCTTCAGCGACCAGCGGAAGGTGCGATCGTCGAGAGCCGTAAGCTCGTTCTCGATCGCCTTGATCATCTGGCCCATGGGATCGCGAGCGGCCCATCGATTGATGCTGGCCACGGCATCTGTGGCACGCACCGGCTCGCCGTCATGGAACCTGAGCGCCTCCCGCAACCGAAAGGTCCAGACGAGGCCGTCCGCTGAGACCTCCTCGGCCTCGACCATCTGGCGCTGCACCTCGAGCTTGGCATCGACGCCATACAGCGTGTCCCAGACCAACAGGCCGGCGTTGCGCGCGATGTAGGCGGAAGACCAGATCGGGTCGAAATTGGCGACGTCCGCATGCGGCACCAGACGCAGAACGCGCGTGGCGGCGCGTTGCGAGACCGCCGGCGTCGCCAAGGCGCCCGCGGCGGCGAGTGCACCGGCGCCGGCTGCAGACTTCAGGAATGCTCTTCGATTCATGAACTGCATTCCCTGCGGGTCACCCGCCGCCCGGTGGCGCGGCGTCAGGCAGCCTTGCCCACGCCCCAGAAGAAGGGCAGCGGTCCCTTGACCACGCCGCTCACGTTCTTGCGCCATGCTTGATAGCTTAAAAAGAAACCGGTCGGCGCGAAGACGACAGCCTCGAGCGCAGCTTTATTGAGCCGGCGGATCGCAGCTTTCTCCTCGTCCAAGCTCTTGGCCTCGTACCAGGCCGACACCTGCGCTTCGACTTCGGGCGCGTCTGGCCAGCCGAACCAGGCCTTGTCGCCGCTGGCGCGCACCCCGATCGCGACGGCCGGATTGACGCAGTCCGCGCCGGAGTGCCAGGTGTGGAACATCTGCCAGCCGCCCTGGCCGGGCGGCGTCTTCACAGCGCGACGTGCGCCGACCGTGCCCCAATCGATCGCGGCGAAATCCACGTTCATCCCGAGCCGCTTGAGCAGATCGGCGGTGATGTCGCCCTGCGCCTTGGTGATCGGCTGGTCTTGCGCGACGAGACAGGTGACCGGCTCACCCGCATAGCGGCTTTGTGCCAAGAGCTTCTTGGCGCCATCGAGGTCGCGCGGGCCTTTGAGAATCTCGCCGCCTTCCTCGGTGTAGAGCGGCGTGCCCGGGGTGAAGAAGCCCGGTAGCGGCTTCCAGAGCTTGTCGTCGTCGCCGACGATGGCGCGCATATAGTCTTCCTGGCTCATCGCCATGAGAACCGCGCGGCGCGCGCGCACGTCGTTGAACGGCGGATAGAGGTGGTTCATGCGGAAGGCGCCGATGTTGCCGAGGGGGTCGGCAATGTCGACTGCAACGTTGCGATTCTTGCGCAACAGCGGAACCAAATCGGAAATCGGATTCTCCCACCAATCGATCTCGCCACTCTGCAGCGCCGAGGCGGCGGTCGCGGGGTCGGGCATGATGACCCACTCGACGCGCTCGACCAGCATCCGCTTGCCGCCGGCCAGCCAAGACGCCGATTCCTGGCGCGGCACATAACCCGGGAATCCTTCGAAAGCTGCCTTCGGAGATCTGTTTGAACGGGTCGGTCTTGGCGATGCGCTCGGGCATGATGAAGGCGATCGGCGTGCTGATCTTGCCGAGCGCGAGCAGCATCTTCGGGAATGGCTTCTTGAGCACCCACTTCACCGTGCGGTCGTCGACCGGCACGAGCTCCTGCTGGATGCCCCTGATCAAGAGTCCCATCTGGTCGCGCGCCGCCCAACGCTCGAGGCTCGCGGCGACGTCCTTGGCCAGCACCGGTTCGCCGTCGTGGAATTTGAGTCCCGGGCGCAGACGGAAGGTCCAGGTCAGGCCATCGGAGGAAACCTCCTCGGCCTCCACCATCTGCCGCTGTGGCTGCAGCTCTTCGTCCGCACCATAGAGCGTGTCCCACACCATGGCGGAGGCATTGCGCACCACGTATTGCGTGCCCCAGATTGGATCGAAATTGGCGAGATTGGCTTGCGGCACGAAGCGAAGCGTGCGCGCAGCAGCGCCTTGCGCAACTGCCGGTGCCGACAATCTTCCCGTTGCTGCCAGAGTACCTGCAGCTGCGACGGCCTTCAGGAGCGTCCTGCGATGCATAATTTGATCTCCCACTTGCGCCGGCCCACCGTCTCGATTTGCGCCACGTTGCCCATCTTATTTGATGTTTCCCCTAAGGTTGAGTCATGACTCAATGAGGTGGGGCCTTAAGTTTGCTCGATAGGCTCTGGATTTCCGCTTTTCGCCAGAATGACCCGAGGTTTGCTGCAGACCGCGCGGCGGCCGTGCCTCTCGGAGCAAGCGGCATGCCAGGAAGCGGGGGCGAGAGGCAAGCGGGCTCATCAGGCGGTTTTAGACAGGCTCGATTCTTTTGGATGCCACCATCGTCCGGCGATCACAACGCCTTGCGAAGCGATCTTGCGATCGCCGGCTAAGTGCTCGCCGACGACATCGACGTAATCGAAGCGGCCCTCATTGACGGACAAGATCGTCGCGTCGCCAACGCTGCCTGGCTTGAGGCTGCCGAGCTCCGGCCGCTTCAAAGCGAATGCGGCGTTGGCGGTGGAAGCTGCGATCACATCGCTCAGCGGCATGCCGAGACAGAGGAACTTCGACATGGTGGTGACCTGGTCGAATGCCGGCCCGTTTATGCAGAGCGCGTGCACGTCGGAAGAGATCGTGTCGGGCAAGAAGCCGTTGGCCAGCATGGCGCGAGCCGTCTTGAAGGCGAATGAACCCTTGCCGTGGCCGATGTCGAAGAGCACGCCGCGCTGGCGCGCCTCAATGACCGCGCGTTTCACCGTGCCTTGCGCGGTGGCAGGCGCGTTCGGAAAGGGACGGAACGCATGGGTGAGGACGTCGCCAGGGCGTAGGCGCGCGATGACCTCTTCATAGGTCGGTGGCGGATCGTCGATATGCGCCATCACCGGGACACCGACCGCCTCTGCGACCTCAAGCGCAATGTCGAGCGGCACGGTCCCCGAACGGCCGGACGCGCGGGCGCCGACGCGCACC
>VAZQ01000634.1:0-1905 GCA_005883115.1 Alphaproteobacteria bacterium
CACTTCCTTGGGCTGATGCTCGGAGCTGTCACTGGATTGGCCGGCTTGCTTTACGTCTTGAGTGCCACTGTCACCCTGCCTTTCCCGCCTATGAAACCAGTCCGACTTCTGCCCTACCCTTGTCCGCTAGCTCACGAATCAGCGCCGTTAAGGCGAGCCTGGCAGCAAGGGCTAAATGCCCGATGAGGAGGACGGTCGGCAGCTCAATGCCATGCGCTGCGATAAGCCCAAATGCTGCACATGTGCAGTATTGCCTTATCCCACAAATATAGGTCCACGTTCTGCCGTGTATATACTGAATCTGCGCCTTGCGGATTCCGGCTCACGAGCTCGACGGCATTGAACAGCGCCATCACGGGATCGATTTTTGCCCGTCCCGATGCCTGGTTACTTCTTTATGCAAAGCCGGTCTCGCTTCTGCGGATCTTCATCCACCTCCGATACGAATAGCCCATAGGTCATCCGCTCTGGGGGCCGCCGATCTTCAATGTTCTAATTTGCCGCTGATCGGTTGCGCATTTCTGAGGGGCGCTTCGTTGCGCGAGCGATAAGGTCGCCAACATTCTTGCTAAAGGCCGGGGTTTCAAATGGCGCAATCTCTCTGCAATACATCCAAAGCAGGGCCGACTTGTCCGTGCTGATCACATTTTCCGGGAAGCGTCTATTTTCGATTCCCTTTTGAGCCATGGGCGCCCTGCGGACATGCACAGGCGGCCGAGCCAAGCGCCATTCTTCGTCCTCAGGAATGACTGCCCTCATCCACTGACATGCTGCTCGCAACGCCCACGCGCGTATCTTGGTTCGTGCGCAGGCGTCGGTAAAGGGCTTGATCAACCAGTCCGTGACGCCCGCGGCAGCGCCGGCCGCCTGATTCTCCTGTGCGGCGACCATGATCACGGGCAGTTGATGCTCGCGATCGTTCTCTTGCTCGCGGATCGCGCGGCACATTTCCATGCCGTCGACACGAGGCGGGTCGTGCTCGAGTATCGCCAGCGACGGGCGGCCTTTCGCGATGAGCGTTCGCGCCTCGTCCATGTTCGCGAAAAATTTGGCGCGAATGCCCTCGGCTCGAATGGTGTTGGAAAGGGCGGCTGCCATCTTTGTGTCCGCGATACCGAGAAGCACGGACCACTCGGCCAGCGCCGGCTCGATGGGCATCTCGGCCTGAAACTCTCCGGCGCGAGGCGCGGAGCCTTTCGTGGGAGACCGTGCTATCTCCACGATCTGCCCTTCGACCGCAGCAAAAACGTCCAAGGAAGATGCGTTTTCCCGCAACTTTGCCCGGATGTTTGCGACCAGGCGATCGATGGCGTCGTCATCTCTGAGCGGATCGTGATGGGTTAGCGCGACCTTCTTCACTTGTGCGAACCGCCCGAGGTTCACTACGTATTCGACCGAGCTATGGCCCCAGCCGACCTTGGCCGGGTACTCTTCGGCAGTGTATTGCGCGTCGTGGATGAGAAGGTCGGCGCCACTGAGGAATTCGGCGTGTCGCAGATCTTGCCCAGTGATTTCCCCGTCGCCGGTTGCCGCGCTGCGCGAGTAGGGCTCGTGGTCACAGGCATACACCACCGCTACCCCGTCGGCCTCCAACCGATAACCGAGCGTGAGCGCTGGATGATTCAGATAGCGGGTGGAGACCTTGATATCGTCGATATCGAAGGTGCCCTCAACGAGGTCGTGATAGCGAATCGTGGCTCCGCACTGATCGAGCGGGACGGGGAAATAGGTATATTGCATCTGCCCAGCCAAGGCTTCACGCAACGATTGGCCGAGGCCCTTGGGGCCGTATATGTCCCATTCATTACCGGGCACGAAAAGCGGAGCGAAAAATGGGATGCCTTGGATGTGATCCCAATGCGTATGGCTGATCAGGATGTGGCCGCGCACGCCTTCAGCGCCGGC
>VAZQ01000634.1:1949-3677 GCA_005883115.1 Alphaproteobacteria bacterium
ACAAGGGTTCCTCGTGCAGACCGGACCTCGATGCACGAGGTATTTCCCCCGTAGCGAGCCATGCTCGGTCCGGGCTTCGCTATCGAACCGCGAGTCCCCCAGAACTGTATCCGCACGTTGCCTCACCTCAGCCTACTCAGGCTGCGATCGCTCTGGCGTCACGAACCTCCGTTAGCACTCACTAAATGCCCCACGCGAGCAGCTCGATCACGCCGATTCCTATCACCAGCACTGCTAGTGCTACCGAATCGTAATCGAGCCAATGCCGCCTTTGTATATACATGATGCGCCACCCTGTTCTTCGATTCACATCTGTCCGACCTAAATCGTGAGTCTTCCTATCTCTGCGTTTCGAGCTGCTCGACGAGTGCAGCGAGATGCCGGGGCATAGGAGTCCAAAGGGCGTCGTACTGTTCCTTCAGGCATTGCCCAATGGCTAAGAGCCCAACGCGCCTATCACGAGCGGGGTTGAACTTGCTTTGGCTTTGAGAGGGATGGGTTCCGTAACAGTACTGAACTACATGCCGACGGATCCAATAGTCGATGCGGTCGGCTGTCTGAGCCGCGGCGGCAACTGTCGACATGGGGGCGCCTCCCTTTGAACTGCAGGGCCGCCCGCGAGACAAGCCGATAACCGCTAACGCTCGAACTAAAACTGCTAACGCGAGGCCGCTAAATCCTTTCGCCTCAAACAAGCGTATGGCGGCAAGGGCGAGCCACACCTCCTCCCCGTTTCCGCGCCATCTTAGAAATGCGCAAACCGTGAGTCGGGTTCCTGACCTTTGCGATTAAAAGCGCCCACCGAGAACCCCGCCGCAGCTAACCTAAAAATCCCGCCTGAAGACGGGCTTCCCCCGTCAAATGGAACTTTCGGGCCATATGACCGTAGTGGACCCAAACGCAATGACAGCGATGTGGGAGCGCGACTACCACCTAGTTAATCGGTGAATTACCGAAACAAAGGATGCTCATTGCCCGTCAGTACTGAAGTTCACCAATCAACCGTCTGCGGCTGCGCAATCGATGCTCGAAGCTCTGCAAGCGAGTTCTTTGCGTGGCTTTCAGCGATCGACAGTTGCGACGAGGACTATATTCCGCGACCCTTTGCATTGCCGAGAAAAACACGAGCAGAAAACGGTATTTTGCAGCCGCCGCCTTAAAAAAGAGGAACCGCATCCCGGTCTCCAGCATTGTTTCGGCGGGAAACGTGATCGAGGGGAACCTCTCATGCTTAATGTGTCTGTTCGGCCGCAACCGGCGGCCGTCGCCGCAGTGTCTGCGCTTGCTGCCACTGCTGGGAAAACTTCATCAGACGAGATCCTGGTTGAACAGATCGCTGCTGGCAGCAAACCAGCGATGCAGGCTTTGTTCGCCAGGCATCGGACCTACGTCTACCGCTGGCTTCTCCGCTTCGTCAGCAATGAGACGCTTGCCGAGGACCTCCTGAGCGAGGTTTTTCTCGATGTGTGGCGTCAGGCGGGTCGCTTCCAATACCGCTCCTCGGTCTCGACGTGGTTAATGTCGATTGCTCGCCATAAGGCCCTGTCGGCACGTCGTCGGCGAACAGAAGGCGCCGAATTGGATGAAAAAATCGAGGCCACCATCGCGGACCCGGCGAATGACCCGGAAGTCGCATTGCAGGAAAAGGATCGGGGCGAACTGGTGCGCCGAGCATTGATGCGATTGTCGCCCGAGCATGGTGAGGTCATCGACCTGGTCTATTACCAC
>VAZQ01000640.1 GCA_005883115.1 Alphaproteobacteria bacterium
CCGTGCGACGTGAAACGACTCCGGCCGCTGCTTCAGCCACAGGCTGACGGCGGTGGCAGCTTCGGGCGTTTCGTGCATCGCGGCGAGCCGTTCGATCGCGGCGGCGTCGTCCGCACCCCGGGCCAACTCGACCGTGTATTGAGGGCCGCCGCTCGGGAAGAAAGCCTCGCGGATAGACGGGTTCTCGAGGATGTAGAGGACATCTGCCGTGTAGCGCCAGAGTTCTTCGATACCCGCGGTACTGACCTCATCTCGCAGCTGCTGCCACGCACGGCGGCGTAGCTCGCGGTAGGTTGCCGGGTCTGTGGCGCGCAGGTGGCCGGCGATTGCGTCTCTCACCGCATCGTGCACGATTAGCCCATCGCTGCCGCTGTAGACGAACGGCAAAGCTTGCAAGCGCTCGAAAGCATCATCGGGCGCGTCCGGGAGCATCGCCCGCAGCAACGAGCGCGTCACGCGTCGCACGGAAGCGGCGGCGCTGAGCGCAGCTCGCGTTACCGGATCGCCAACGTCGGCGAGGTACATGCGCGCGAGGGAAGCGACGACCATGGGGATGGCCTCGCCCTCGAGACTGCGGTCCGGCCGTTCGGACAACGTCGCGGCGGCGAGTCGTAAGGCCAGCGGGTGCCCGTGGACGAAGCGGTTGATGTGCAGTGCTTCCCGCTCTCCTACGCCGTTACGCGAGAGCAATTCCAATGCCGCAGCATCTCCCAGCGGTTCCAGCGCTACCGAGCACACGAGGGCGTGCCAGCGCGCAGCGGCAAGCCAGTCCCTTACGAGCGGCTCGCGGCCTGCTAGCACCAGGCGGACGTTTGCCCCGAGCGACGGGAGAAAGGTCTCACGTAACCAAGTGTCGAGGAAGCGAAAGACTTCGTAGGTGTCGAGGACGAGCACGACGCGGTGACCCAGGCGCCCAATCCGCTCCGAGACAGCTCCCAGTGTCGATGCCCGAGCGCCGACAGCCGATGCCAGACTGTGAATGAAGCCGCGGTCCGTTGGCTCGATGGACCGGCAGTCCAGCAGAACGACGGTCGCGCCAGCTGACCGAACTCGGTCGGCGAACGCTGAGACTAGCGCCGACTTGCCCACGCCTGCGATGCCATGCACATAAACGAGTACAGGGCCGGCCTCATCTAGCACGGTGAGCAGGCTCCCCAATTCGGCTTCACGACCGACGAACTGGGGAGGCGATCCCAAGCCGGGGACTGTGCGGACTTCGTTGGCGATCGGTCTATCCCACCGGGCAGACTCTACACCAACGCGCGACAGCCGCGCAAAAGCGGCGCGGCTATGAAGCCAGGCTGGCTGTCGCCGTCAGTGACGCCGCGACGGGCCCGCCAGAACTAGCTGTTGGCCCGCTGAGCACCTCGAAGTCGCGCGAAGTGAGGTTTGCGAAGTTTGGGTTGCCCACGACGCCTTTACCCAGGTCTGAGGCCAAGTAAGCCTGCATAGCGGCTGCATCATGCCAGATATAGACGCCACCGTAAACAAGCGGAGTCCGCCGTCCGGAAGAATGTCCGATAACGTCCGTTCTGTTCACTACGAGACCCTCCTCCCCGTGTGCTCCCCTCGCTCCGCGGGCTCCGCGCTGCCGCCGCGAGCGCGTAGATCCCATCTTCACCCGCGCCGGCGCGGATGAGATTCAGCAAGCCCTCGAGCTTCTTGGTCGATCGCATAACGTCATATATATGACAGTTGTGGCAAAAGGCCAAACAAGGCCGCGCCCATCCGAGGCCGCCAACGTCGCGTTTGCCATTCTCCGCGGCCCCGACACACAAATGATCCGCTTTGGGGGCGCCCGCATTGAACGAGGAAGCCCGCCTGATGGGGATAGGTCCCTCAAGCGGGCCATCAAGCCCCCAAAAACCTGTCCGATAAGCCATTTCTGTCTACTTCACACGCGCCACCCAGAAGGTGGAGCGCCGACCGGGCGGCGAAGAGATCGAATCGCCGCGCCTACCATCTCCGGAATCAAGCGCGCGATTACCAATTTTCTCATCCACCGCCTTCGTGTCGCACCGAGAAAATCAAATCTGCGTTAGGCCGCCATCGACGACCAGTTCCGATCCGGTCATGAAGGAGGAATCGTCGCTCGCGAGGAACAGGGCTGCCTTTGCGATTTCCCCGGCCTCGCCGAAACGATGAAGCGGGACCCGATTCCCGATTGCCGAGGCCGCTTCGTTGAGTTGCTTCTCGGAAAGTCCGAGCTTGCCGTGAAACGGCGTGCTGGTCAGGCCGGGACTCACTGCGTTCACGCGAATGCCACGCGGTGCAAATTCCGCGCCCAACGACCGCACAAGCGAACGAACGGCTGCTTTCGTGGCCGATAGGATAGAAAGGCCAGGCACGCCCACTTCGTTTAGGAACGAAGTTGTCACAATGATGCTGCCGCCTTTGGCCAACAACGGAGCAGCTTTCTGAATGGCGAAGAAGACGCCCTTGAAGTTCACATCGAATTGCCTGTCGATTTGATCTTCGGTGACGGCTTCCAAAGGCGAGGCAAGACCCATCCCGGCATTCGCGAATAGTACGTCGATACGGCCGAACTTTTCACTGATCTGCTTGATGATGCTTTCAACCGCGGCGGGCTTGCTCACGTCGCCGCGCAGCACGGTAACGCTGTCCCCGAGTTGACCTGCGACAGATTGCAACCGGTCAGGATTCTGCCCGACGATTATAACGGTCGCACCTTCCTCCCGGAACAACTTCGCAGCTTCAAGTCCGATGCCGGAAGTTCCGCCGGTAACGAGGACGATTTTGTTCGACAGTTTCATGATCTT
>VAZQ01000342.1 GCA_005883115.1 Alphaproteobacteria bacterium
CATCCAGCGAATGAGGGGCATCGCAAGGAGCACCCAGGCAAGTCCGGCCACGACGTAATAAATCACCTCGATGGTGCCGCTTGCTTTGACCACCGCCGACTGGGCGAGCGCCATCGCAAGCAGCGCCCACGTGATCACCAGCACGATCAGCATGATCGCGCCGAGGAGCTTGCGCAAACGCATTGGCATAGTTTCGCTCAATTGCGGGAGCGGGCGCACGACTATATGGTCCGCACCGCCGCCGCCGGCAACCTAGTACATTGCATGACCAGCGTCGCTTCATCCTTCGAGATCCGCCGCCGCGCCATCAGGCTGTGGCTGCTCGCGATTGCGACCCTGATTTTCGTAACTGTGAGCGTCGGTGGAGCGACCCGGCTCACCGAATCCGGCCTCTCGATCGTCGAATGGAAGCCCGTGACCGGCGTTATTCCCCCGTTCGATGCAGCCGCGTGGCAGACCGAATTCGACAAGTACAAGGCCATCACGCAGTACCGCGAGCGCCATCCGGGAATGAGCCTCGATGAGTTCAAAACCATCTACTGGTGGGAATGGACGCATCGGCTCTTGGCACGCCTGATCGGAGGCGTGTTTCTCGTTCCTTTTCTCTGGTTTCTCTGGCGCGGCTGGATCGACCCGCCGCTCCGCACACGGTTATGGACGATTTTTGCGCTAGGCGCGGCGCTTGGCGTCGTCGGCTGGTTGATGGTGGCCTCAGGCCTCTCCGAGCGGATCAGGGTCTCCCAGTATTGGCTGGCGTTCCATCTGACGCTCGCCTGCTTGATCTTCGCCGCCATTGTGTGGACGGCAGAGGCCGTGGCCCCGCGCGCAGCCATCGTCGTGCCGAGGCGGATTCGGGTCGGCGCCTTGGTTGTGCTTGTGCTGATACTGGTTCAAATCTATCTCGGCGCCCTGGTGTCCGGGACTCGCGCCGGGCTCATCTACAATACCTGGCCACTGATCGATGGGGCGCTGGTGCCCGAGCCGGCACGTCTGTTCTTCGATGTGCCGCTCTGGCGCAATTTCTTCGAGAATACGCTCACGGTGCAGTTCGACCATCGTATGGTGGCCTATGCGCTGGAATTTTTCGTTCTGCTGCATGCTGTGGATGTCGTGCGCACCGTGCGGGGAGGGGCGGCGCTCACCGGGGCGCTCGCGCTGGCATCGGGGGTGACGCTTCAGGTGACGCTCGGGATCGCGACCCTGGTCCATCAGGCGCCGCTTGCGCTCGCGCTGCCGCATCAGGCGCTAGCCCTAGCCGTGCTGGCCATCGCAGCCGTGCATGCCAGGCGCCTCGCGCGTGAGCACACCGAAGTCGGTGCGGCCGCGCGTGATGCAGGAACGCCTCGCTGGGGACGGGCGACGTGATCGAGCTCAGCGAGCGAGACGGCGTGGCGCTGCTGCGCCTGGCCGACGGCAAGGCCAACGCCATGAGCCTGGATTTTTGCGAGGCTCTGACGGCGCGCTTTGCCGCGCTGTCTTCCGCGCGAGCTGTGGTCCTGACCGGAACCGGAACGATATTTTCCGCAGGCGTCGATCTCGTGCGCCTGCTTGAGGGTGGCGCGCCTTACATCCGCAAATTCCTGCCCACTCTGAGCACAATGCTCGTTACGGTCTTCTCCCATCCAGCGCCGGTCATTGCCGCCATCAACGGCCACGCTATTGCCGGCGGGTGTGTGCTCGCGTGCGCTGCCGACAGGCGCGTAATGGCCGGCAATGGCAGCCGCATCGGAGTGACCGAGCTCCTCGTCGGAGTTCCGTTTCCGCCCGCTGCCATCGAGATCATGCGTTGCGCCACCGCGCCGCAATTTTTTGCCGAGGCGATCTTTGGCGGCGCGACCTACTCGCCCATCGAAGCAGTTGGCCGCTGCTGGGTCCACGATCTCGTCGAGTCGGAGGCGCTTCTCGATCGTGCGCTGGACACTGCGAATGCGCTAGCGGCGCTGCCCGCCAAAGCCTTCGCATTGAGCAAACGGCAGACCCGAGAACCGGCATTGGAGCGTATGCAAAACCGAGAAGTCGATGCCGCGATCGAGCAGATTTGGACCGCGCCGGAGACGCTCCAGCGCGTTCGCGATTACGTCGCGCGCACGTTGCGCAAATGATGGCGGAGGGTCCCCTCGGCGTTTGCCCTCTCAGGCCGCTGCCAATCCCTGCTCGAGATCGGCGATGATGTCGTCCTTGTCCTCGAGCCCGATCGACAGGCGAACGACGTCGGGCCCGGCGCCGGCTTGGATCTTCTGCGCGTCCGTAAGCTGGCGGTGCGTGGTCGAAGCCGGATGAATAATCAACGAACGCGTGTCGCCGATATTGGCGAGGTGGGAGAATAGTTTCACGTTTGAGACGAGTCTCACGCCGGCGTCATAGCCGCCCTTGAGTCCGAAGGTGAAGCAGGCCCCGGCGCCCTTGGGCACGTACTTCTTCGCAAGATTGTGGTAGCGGTCGCCGGGCAAGCCCGGATAGCTCACCCACGCCACCTCGCGCCGTTCCACGAGCCATTGCGCCACCGCCAAGGCGTTGTCGCAGTGCCGCTGCATGCGCAGCGGCAGCGTCTCGGTGCCGGTGAGGATGAGAAAGGCATTGAACGGCGAGAGCGCCGGTCCAATGTCCCGCAACGCGAGCACACGACAAGCGATGGCGAAAGCAAAATTGCCGAAGGTCTCGTGCAGCACGATACCGTGATATTCCGGGCGCGGTTCGCAGAGCATGGGGTAGCGCTTCTCGCGCGACCAGTTGAAGGTACCGCCATCGACGATAAGCCCGCCAATCGAATTGCCGTGGCCGCCCAGAAATTTCGTCAACGAATGCACCACGATGTCGGCGCCGTAATCGATCGGTTTACAGAGATAGGGCGTCGCCAAAGTGTTGTCGACGATCAGCGGGACGCCCGCGTTCTTGGCGATCTTGCCGATCGCCTCGATATCGGTGATCACGCCGCCTGGATTGGCGATCGACTCTATGAAGATCGCCTTGGTTCTCGCGCTTACCGCGCGCTCGAACGTGCCAATGTCGTCCGGCTCGGCCCACACCACGTTCCAGCCGAAGTTCTTGAATGCGTGGTTGAACTGATTGATCGAGCCGCCATAAAGCTTCTTGGCGGCGACGAATTCGTCGCCGGGCTGCATCAGGCAATGCATGGCCACGACCTGGGCGGCGTGGCCTGAGCCGACCGCTAAGCCCGCCGTGCCACCCTCGAGTGCGGCGACGCGCTCTTCCAGCACTGCGTTGGTGGGATTGCCGATGCGCGTATAGATGTTACCGAAGGTCTGCAGCCCAAACAGCGATGCTGCATGGTCGACGTCCTCGAACACGAATGATGTGGTTTGATAGATCGGCGTTGCGCGTGCGCCGGTGGTCGGATCGGGCTGCGCCCCAGCGTGGATCGCCAACGTGGCGAAGCCTGGGAGACGGTCACTCATGGCCGGTCCTCGTCTTGCCGGGACCGGGCGGTCCGCGGATCCTGTTGTTGGTTTATCGAAGCGCTGTGATGCGTCAAGGCTTCGGCAGCCGGCTCGCGTGGCGAACCACGTGCAACATTCTCGGTGCTTACTGTCCGGCGTCGTCGGGCTTCTGCGCGCGGACGGCCGCATCGGTCGCCCCGCCTGCCACCGTGATGCGGTTGAGCGCCATGCGCTGAATGCCGCGACCGAACAGGCGAGCCTTCTTGGCGGTCAGCGTGCGAGTGTTGACGCCCATCCAGGCGATCTCTGAGGACAGGCGCCCGTATTCGATTTTCGGGCAGCGGTTCATCACGACTTTTAGTCCGCTGCCTTCCGCGAGGCTTGCCGCTTTGTCATTGCGGATGCCGAGTTGCAACCAGATCACCTGCGGGCGGGGCGAGAGCGCGAGCGCCTCCTCGACGATCGCGATCGCGTGACGCGACGAGCGGAAGATGTCGACCATGTCGACCGGCTCCGGGATATCGGCGAGCCGAGCGTAGACCTTGCGCCCCAAGAGCTCCTGACCGGCGAGCCCGGGATTGACCGGGATCATGCCATAGCCGCGCTCGAGCAGATACTTGAAGGCGAAATAGCTCGGCCGGCTGGTATTGGCGGATACCCCGACCATCGCGATCGTCTTTACGGTATTGAGGATGCCGCGGATATACTTGTCGTCGTAACTGTCGTGGTCCATACCGGCGCCACCTTTGGATCGAACATAGGCGCGCGCACCTTATTGCGAAAGGTGGCGCTTGTGTGCCTACCAGCTTTCCGACTGCGCCAGCGCTGCGAGGCGATTATGCGCGCGATCGATTCTTAAGTCGCGGCATCAGCGATCCTCCCACCTCGGCTGGCGCTTTTCGACGAATGCTGAAATGCCTTCCCCGGCGTCACGCGCCATCATGTTTTTCACCATGATCTCGCTGGCGTATGCGTATGCGTCCGCGATATTCATGCCGAGTTGCTGATAAAATGCCTCTTTGCCGAGTTTCACCACCGCGGCCGATTTGGCGCCGATCTTGCGGGCCAGCTCTAAAGCCTCCTCGCGGGCCCTCCCAGCCTTGACCACGCGGTTGACGAGGCCGATGCGGTAAGCGTCTTCGGCCGAAATCATGTCGCCGGTGAGCAGCATCTCCATGGCCTGTTTGCGCGGCACGTTGCGCGACAGCGCCACCATCGGGGTCGAGCAGAACAGGCCGATATGCACACCCGGGGTTGCGAACTTAGCGGTTGCGGAGGCGACCGCGAGGTCGCAGGTGGCGACAAGCTGGCAGCCGGCTGCAGTGGCGGTTGCCTCAACCGCAGCGACCACTGGCTGTGGCAGCCGCAGCAGGGAGAGCATCACGGCGCTGCAGCGCTCCATCAGCTGCCGTGTGTAGCCGCGTCCACCGTCCGCATCGGCGCGGTGCGCCGTGAGCTCCTTGAGGTCATGTCCGGCGGAGAAGGCCGGTCCGTTAGCCGCCAGTACCACGGCGCGGATGCGCTCATCCCTGGCAACGGTTTCGAGCTCCAGGGACAACTCCGCCAGCATCGCCTCGGACAAGCTGTTGCGCGCCTGTGGGCGGTTGAGTGTGAGAACTGCAATGCTGCCGATGGTTTCCCGCAGCAGCACCGGTGCAGCGGCCGCAGACCTAGTGGGGGCCGGAGATTGAGCCTTCATGGGTTTCCGCGAGTCTCGGTCATCTCCCTCCTACTTAGCGCGACGCGTACGGCGCGCAAGGTACTGCGGAACGCGACCTCAGCTTGCGCGTTTAGGGTGGAACAGCGACTTGCGCCATGGAGGTGCGATGGCAAACACAAGAACCGCGTCGAAAACGAGCGCGACGCGCAAGCGTCGTGGCCGAACGCAAAGCGGCTCGTCCCGTCGGCGCACGGGCCGACGCTGGTCGCGCCATGTAACGGAGCATAGCGACGCGCTGACCCTCGAGAAGGGCGTCTTCACATCGCGCGATCCCAAACGGATCGCCGCATCTTTGAAGCGGTCGGCGGAAAAGAGCAGGCGCCGCAAGGGCAGTCCCTTTCGATCCGCGCTTTCCATGCTCACCTTCTACATCAATCGGGCCGGCAAGAGCCTGCCTGCCTCGCGCAAGAAAAACCTGATGCGGGCCAAGGACGAGCTACGCAAGCAATTCGGTAAGGCATAATCGCTCGCCTCTGCTGAGCAGGCCCGCCGTTGCAGGCTTGACAGCGTGACGCCGCAGGTAACGGGCGGATTTGCTCCACATCTGGTGAGTGGCGCGCGACCCTGTGACACGCATGCGCCGCGCTTTTTCATGTACCCGCGATCGGCTAGTGCTGTTGCGCCGGAGGGCGCATGCCGGTCGTGATGACGGTCAAGGAGCTCGAGCGCTTTCTTGTCGCCGAGTTTCCGCAGGTATTTCAGTTTGGCAGCGGGCTCGCGATCGAAGCCGTATGGGAGCGCGGCTGCCGGGTGCGACAGGCATTCCAGGAGCTTTCGGTGCGGCCGGGCGGAACGATTTCCGGCCCAACCATGATGGCGCTCGCCGACTTCGCCATGTACGTGGCGGTGCTCGCCGCCATCGGCCCGGTCCCGTTGGCGGTGACCGTCAATCTCAACATCAATTTTCTGCGCAAGCCGGCGCCGCGCGATCTGGTGGCCGAGGCGCGGCTCCTCAAGCTCGGCAAACGCCTTGCAACGGGTGAGGTCACCATCTGCTCGGATGGCGAGACGGAGCCGGTCGCACTCGTGACCTCCACCTATTCGATCCCGTCGAAGGGCGGCGGCGATGGTATTATCGAACCGTAAGTGTAAATACTTGAAGGGACAGGAGAACAAAAATAAGTCGCGTTGACCAACCCGCGGTGTGGGTGTATGAGGCTGCCCGATTGTGAAGGGACTACTGCGTCATGAAGACCTTTTCGGCCAAACCTGCGGAGATCGAGAAGAAGTGGGTGTTGGTCGACGCAACAGGACTTGTCGTCGGCCGCCTTGCGAGCATTGTCGCGATGCGCCTGCGCGGCAAACACAAACCGACGTATACGCCGCACGTCGATGGGGGGGACAACGTGATTGTCGTGAACGCGGAAAAGATCCTGCTCACCGGCAAAAAACGGGAGAACAAAATCTACCGCCACCACACGGGATATATCGGCGGCATCAAGGAGCGCACTGCGCGTTCCATTCTTGAAGGAAAGTTTCCCGAGCGGATCGTGGAGAAGGCGGTCGAGCGGATGCTGCCACGCGGGCCACTTGGACGCGTGCAACTCGGCAACTTGCGCGTCTATGCCGGTCCTGCGCATCCGCACGCGGCGCAGAATCCCGAACCGCTCGATGTCGCCGCTATGAACCGCAAAAATACGAGGAGCGCGTGATCATGGCCGAAACCATGCAGTCGCTCGATCAACTCTCCGCGCTCAAGCCGGCTGCGGCACCGGAGGCGCCGAAATACGTACAAAAGCTCGACAAGCAAGGGCGGGCTTATGCCACCGGCAAGCGCAAGGACGCGGTGGCGCGAGTTTGGGTCAAGCCGGGGGCCGGCAGGATCATGGTCAATACGCGCGATGTGGAGGTCTATTTCGCGCGCCCCGTGCTGCGCATGCTGATCCAGCAGCCGCTGGTGGCGACCAATCGCACCGGCCAATACGACGTCATTTGTACTGTTTCGGGCGGAGGCTTGTCGGGGCAAGCGGGTGCTGTGCGCCACGGGATTTCGAAGGCGTTGATGAATTACGAGCCGGATCTGCGTGGCGCATTGAAGCGGGGCGGTTTCATCACCCGCGATGCCCGCGTGGTCGAGCGCAAAAAGTATGGCAGGGCCAAAGCGAGGCGTTCGTTCCAGTTCTCGAAACGCTAGAGCGTCAGAACCTATGGAAAGAGTTCCCCCTCCCCCTCCTCCTCTCGAATCGCGCTGACGTTTCCTCAAGAAAAAGGGCGCCGCAGAGGCGCCCCTGAAGGTGCATCGCGGGTGCGATGCTTGGGAGGACGCTACGCCGAATAATACATTTCGAATTCGACCGGGTGCGGAGTGTGCTCGAAGCGGATGACCTCGCTCATCTTGAGATCGATATAGGCGTCGATGAAGTCGTCGTCGAAGACGCCGCCCGCCTTGAGAAAGTCGCGGTCCTTGTCGAGATAACCGAGCGCCTCACGTAGCGAGCCGCACACCGTGGGGATTTGCTTGAGCTCTGCAGGCGGCAGATCGTAAAGATCCTTGTCGATCGGCGAGCCCGGGTTGAGCTTATTCTTGATACCGTCGAGCCCGGCCATCAGCATCGCGGCGAATCCGAGATACGGATTGGCGAGCGGATCCGGGAAGCGGACTTCAACGCGCCGGCCGTTGGGCGAAGAGGCGAGCGGGATACGGCACGAGGCCGAGCGGTTGCGCACCGAATAGGCCAGCAGCACCGGCGCTTCGAAGCCAGGGACCAGTCGCTTATACGAGTTGGTTGTTGGATTGGTGAACGCGTTGATGGTCCGCGCATGCTTAATCACGCCGGCAATGTAATGGAGCGCTGTTTCGGATAGATCGGCATATTTGTTGCCGGCGAGGATGGGCTTGCCACCCTTCCAGATCGACTGATGGCAGTGCATGCCCGAACCGTTATCGCCGTAGACCGGCTTGGGCATGAAGGTCACCGTCTTCCCGTAGATCTGCGCGACCTGCTGGATGCAATATTTGTAGATCTGCGTCTGGTCGGCCATCTTCACCATTGGCCCGAACTTCATCCCGAGCTCGTGCTGCGCAGAGCCAACTTCGTGGTGATGCTTTTCGACTTTGACTCCCATGCGGGCCATGGCGCCGAGCATTTCGGAGCGCATGTCCTGCGCCGTGTCCAGCGGCGGCACCGGGAAGTATCCCTTCTTGAAGCCGATGTGGTGGCCGAGATTGCCGCCTTCGTAATCGGTATCCGCGTTGGTGGGAAACTCGACCGAATCGAGCTTGAAGCCGGTATTGTAAGGCTGCGCCGAATATTTGACGTCGTCGAAGATGAAGAACTCGGCTTCCGGTCCGAAGAATACGGTGTCGCCGACACCCATCGACTTGACCAAGCCCTCGGCCTTGGCAATCGAACGCGGATCGCGATTGTAGGGCTCTCCGGTCAGCGGCTCGAGGGTGTCGCAAACGAGGACCAGCGTCGTCTCGGCATAGAATGGATCGATGCAGGCGCTCTCCGGGTCGGGCATGAGCTGCATGTCGGATTCGTGGATCGCCTTCCAGCCGGCGATCGACGAGCCGTCGAACATGATGCCTTCGCTGAAAGTGTCCTCGTCGACCGTGGTGATATCGACGGTGACGTGTTGCCATTTGCCCCGCGGGTCCGTGAAGCGCAGATCGGCGTACTTCACGTCGTTGTCCTTGATCAGTTTCATCACATCTTTAGCGGTCGTCATGGAACGAACACCCTTTCGTCTGCTGCTTGTACTGCCCCGAGGGAGGCGGTGGTGCGCGCCAACGGTTCAGATGGCGTCCAAGCCGGATTCGCCGGTTCTGATCCGAATGGCTTCTTCGACATTCGAGACGAAGATTTTTCCATCGCCGATCCGCCCGGTTTGGGCGGCGCGACGGATCGCCTCGATGGCTTTCTCGACCATGTCGTCGCCGAGCACAATCTCGATCTTCACCTTGGGGAGAAAATCGACCACATATTCGGCTCCGCGATAAAGCTCGGTGTGCCCTTTCTGGCGTCCGAAGCCCTTCGCTTCCGTGACAGTGATGCCTTGCAGTCCGACCTCCTGCAGCGCCTCCTTCACCTCGTCGAGTTTGAAAGGCTTAATCACCGCTTCGATCTTCTTCATCGCGTTTCCTTCCCCTGGCTTGCCGCGGGCAGCCCGTCGGCAGTGCCGCGCCCACCGTTAGCAGGGTCCATGCCAAGCCTGTCGAGCACGAAAAACCTGTCGTCGCTCAGTCCTTTAGCCCACTTGCATCAAGCAGGTTTGGTCCCTCCCGGCATAGCCGGGATTAGAATTTGAGCAATTTGCCTATTTTGTGATCAGTGAGACCTATCCTGCGCTGCGAACGAAGGAATTAAGCCCGAGTCGCGCGCGCTGGCATGGCACATTACTCTCTGCGCCATGTTTGAGTTGCTCACCACCGCCGAGATGGCAGAAGCCGACCGCCGCACCATTGCGGGTGGGCTTGCTGGCATCGAGCTTATGGAAAATGCCGGCCGGGCGGTTGCCGACGCCATCGCCGCGCGGCATCCGCCCGGCCAGCACGTCGCAATCGTCGCAGGCCCCGGCAACAACGGAGGCGACGGTTTTGTTGCCGCACGCATCCTGGCAGAGCGGGGATACCGGGTGCGAACTCTTTTCGTGGGTGATCCCAACCGGCTTAAAGGCGATGCGGCGGTCGCCGCGCAAGGTTGGCGGGGGCCTTCAGCCGCGGCCGCGCCAGCGGGTTTGACGTCTGCGGAGGTCGTCGTCGATGCGTTGTTCGGCGCCGGCCTCGATCGCCCAGTCGAAGGCCTCGCGCGCGCCATGATCGAGGCGACCAACGCGGCGTCTTGCGTGTACGCGGTCGATCTGCCGAGCGGGATCAATGGCACAACCGGCGCCGTGATGGGGGTCGCCGTGAACGCCACAGAAACGGTGACGTTCTTCCGTCGCAAGATCGGTCATGCGCTGCTCCCGGGCCGCCTCCACTGCGGAAAAGTGCGGGTCGCTGACATCGGAATTGCAGCGAAAGTGCTCGATCATGTTGCACCAAGCGTCTGGATCAACACACCGGAGCTTTGGCTCAAACGCTTCTCGCCGCCGCGTATCGACGGCCACAAATATGCGCGGGGCCATGCGGTCGTCGTCTCCGGCGGTCTCGCCTCCACCGGCGGGGCGCGCCTTGCCGCGCGCGCCGCGCTGCGCGCGGGCGCTGGCCTCGTTACCATCGCGACGCCGCGCGAGGCGCTAGCCGTGAACGCGGCAGCGAGCCTCGCGGTAATGGTGCGTCCGGTCGATGGCGCGGACGAACTTGCCGAGTTCCTCAACGACCGCCGGCGCAATGTCGTCGTGCTCGGACCGGGGGGTGGAATGGGGCGCCCGATGCGCGAATTGGTTCTCGCGGCACTCGCGGGCGAGCGCGCCGTTGTGCTCGACGCCGATGCGCTCACCAGCTTTGCCGGTGAGCCGCAAGCGCTGACAGCGGTCACCCGCGCCCGAACCGGGGCCACAATCATGACCCCTCACGAAGGAGAATTCAGCCGCTTATTCAAGGCGTTTTGCAATGACGCTCCCTCTAAACTTGAGAAGGCCCGTAGCGCGGCGAGGCAAACGGGCGCCGTCATCTTGCTCAAGGGTCCCGACACCGTGGTTGCGGCCCCGGACGGGCGCGCGGCGATTGCTGAGAATGCGCCGGCTTGGCTCGCGACCGCCGGGTCGGGTGACGTGCTTGCAGGCATGGTTGCCGCCTGTCTCGCGCAGGGGATGCCAGCATTCGAGGCCACGGCCGCGGCGGTCTGGCTGCACGGGGAGGCGGGCGTGGCCGCCGGCCCGGGGCTGATTGCGGAGGACCTATCGGAGGCCGTGCCGGCAATTTATCGCCGACTGTTCGATCAACTCGGCGTTAGACGTGGCTAGTTCAGGCGCCTCAGTTCACCTTGATGCCGGCGGATTTCACGAGTTGCGTGTTGGTTCCGATCTCACGACGCACCAGCGCCTCGAATTGCTCGGAAGTCAGCGGCATGGGATCGACGCCGAACTCACTGAGCTTTTGGCGAATGGCTGGGTGCTGGAGCGCCCCAAAACCCGCGATCAGAAGGCCCGACACACGCCTATTTTTTCGTGCGCCTCGCGCTTTGACCATGATATAAGCCGCGCCGCCCGGCCCCAGCGCAAGTCGGCTGTTTCCTTGAGGCGGGCGTGGCGGAACTGGTAGACGCGCGGGATTTAGGTTCCCGTGACGAAAGTCGTGGGGGTTCAAATCCCTCCGCCCGCACCACGCCGCGATCAAAGCGCCTCGACCGGGTTGGGCCAATGCGGCGAACTTGGCCGAGGGCCAAACAGTAGGCCAAACAGTAGTCTGTCAGATGGAAGTCACCGAGACGCTATCCGAAGGCCTCAAGCGCGAATTCCAGGTCCAGGTACCCGCCGCCGACCTTGAGGCGCGCGTGGTCGAGCGGCTGGGGGAGCTCAAGGATCGCGTCCAGTTGCGCGGATTCCGTCCCGGCAAGGTCCCAGTCACCCACCTGAGGAAGATCTACGGCAAGGCGGTGATGGCCGAGACCATCGAGGCGGTGATCCGTGAGTTCAACGCCAAAATCGTCAGCGAGCGCGGTCTCAAGCTCGCTATGGAACCCAAGGTCACGATTCCGAACGAAGATACCGCCGTCGAAAAGGTGATCGGCGGGCAATCCGATCTTGCCTACACGCTTGCGTTGGAGATCTTGCCCAAGATCGAGCTGGCGGATTTTAAGGGGATGAAGCTCGAGCGGCAGGTAGCAGAGGTCACTGACGCGCAGCTCAACGAAGCAATCGAGAGGATTGCCGAACAGAACCGGCCGTTTGCGGCCAAACCCGAGGGGGCGAAAGCCGAAAAGGGCGATCGCGTCGTTATCGATTTCGCGGGCAGGATCGACGGCGCCGCTTTCGAAGGCGGCACCGGCGGCGATGTCGGCGTCAATATTGGAGGCGGGACCTTCCTGCCGGGATTCGAGGACCAGCTCATCGGTATGGCGGCCCGCGAAACGCGCGTGGTGAAGATCACATTCCCCGAGAATTACGCCAACGCGCAGCTTGCGGGAAAAAACGCGGAATTTGACGTGACGGTGAAGTCGCTCGAAGCCCCGGGCAAAGTCACCATCGACGACGCATTTGCGAAGTCGTTGGGATTGGAATCGCTTGAGAAGCTCAAGGATGCGGTTAAAGGACGGCTGCAGCAAGAGCACGCGGCGCTCAGCCGCCAGAAACTCAAACGCCAACTTCTCGATCGGCTGGACGAGATGCACCAATTCGCTCTGCCGCCCACTCTCGCCGAGGATGAGTTCAAGAACGTGTGGAGCACGGTCGAGAACGACCTGAAGGCGCAGGGCCGCACCTTTGCGGATGAAGGGACGACCGAGGAAAAGGCGCGCGAGGAATACCGCGGCATTGCGGAGCGAAGAGTGCGCCTTGGCCTGGTGCTCGCGGAAATCGGCGAGAAAAATAAGATCTCGGTTACCGAGGACGAGATCACGCGCGCCATCGTCGAACGCGCCCGCCAACTGCCCGGGCGCGAGCAGGAGATCTGGGAATACTACCGCAAGAATCCTGCTGCGGTGGCGGCAGTACGGGCCCCGATGTTCGAAGAGAAAGTAGTTGATTTCCTCATCGAGCTCGCCACCGTGAGCGAAAAGCAAGTCTCGCGCGAGGACCTTCTCAAGGACGAGGAGGACGAAAAAAGCGGTGCGGGATAAGACTCCCAGCCCGCGTGAGCAAAGCGACATGCGGGCCTGTCTGGCTTAGACTAATGGTTGCGGGCCTCCCGTCGCTTCAGGCGGTCGACCCAGCTACGAGACGCGGCTTGTGGCAGCGCAGCGCGTGTATATCTTCAAGAGAGTATCGAAATGTGCGTCATCGCGGCCCCGACGAGAACAGGCTGAGCCATGCGTGATCCCCACGACACCTACATGAATACGCTCGTGCCGATGGTGGTCGAGCAAACCAATCGCGGCGAGCGAGCCTACGACATCTTCTCACGGCTTCTTAAGGAGCGGATCATCTTTATCAGCGGGGCGATCGAGGACGTGACCGCGACACTGGTCGTCGCTCAGCTTCTGTTCCTGGAGGCGGATAACCCGAAGAAAGAAATCGCGATGTACATCAACTCGCCGGGAGGCGTGGTCACCTCCGGGCTCGCGATTTATGACACCATGCAATTCGTCCGGCCGGCGGTGTCGACCTTGTGCATCGGCCAAGCTGCTTCGATGGGTTCGTTGCTGCTCGCCGCAGGGCGCAAGGACATGCGCTTTGCCTTGCCCAATTCCAGGATCATGCTGCACCAGCCGTCCGGCGGCTTCCAGGGACAGGCGACCGACATCATGCTGCACGCCCAAGAGATCCTGAACCTGAAGCGGCGACTGAACGAAATCTACGTAAAGCATACTGGTCAGCCGCTGAAGAAGATCGAGGACGCGCTCGAGCGTGATTATTTCCTGACCGGCGAGATGGCGGTGGAATGGGGGGTGGTCGACAAGGTGATCGATAAACGGCCTGAGGATGCGTCGAAGGCTGCGTGATTGGCCGGTCGTGCGGATGCGGTGCCCGGCTTTGGCAGCTTCGAACCCGCCCCAAAGTCGACATGGAACTGGATTTTGATTGATTAATAAAACCTTGATTGAATCGGCGCTACCGTGGTTCGCTAGGGTGATTTGGCGAGGTTGGAGGATCAAAAACCCTGGAGGCGTGTGACATTGGTGCTACGGACTCTTAAAAGAGCGCCTGTTATGGTGGGCGGCAAGGCGGTTGGTTCGCGCGCGGGGTGGCCAGCCGGCGGAGACATGGAATGAGCAAGGTCGGCAGTGGCGAATCGAAAAATACGCTCTACTGCTCGTTCTGCGGCAAGAGCCAGCACGAGGTGCGCAAGCTCATCGCCGGTCCGACCGTCTTTATCTGCGACGAGTGCGTCGAGTTGTGCATGGACATCATTCGCGAGGAGAACAAATCCTCGTTGGTGAAGTCGCGCGACGGCATCCCCACTCCAAAGGAGATACGCAAGGTTCTCGACGACTACGTGATTGGTCAGGATCACGCCAAGAAGGTGCTCTCGGTCGCGGTGCACAATCATTACAAGCGCCTCAACCACCAGACGAAGCACAACGACGTCGAACTCGCCAAGTCGAACATCCTCCTGATCGGCCCGACCGGCTCAGGCAAGACGCTGTTGGCGCAAACGCTTGCGCGCATTCTCGACGTGCCCTTCACAATGGCCGATGCGACAACGCTCACCGAGGCGGGCTACGTCGGCGAGGACGTCGAGAACATCATTCTCAAGCTGCTGCAATCCGCCGACTACAATGTCGAGCGCGCTCAACGCGGGATCGTCTATATCGACGAGATCGACAAAATCAGCCGCAAGTCCGACAACCCGTCGATCACGCGCGATGTTTCGGGTGAGGGCGTGCAGCAGGCCTTGCTCAAGATCATGGAAGGGACGATCGCCTCGGTGCCGCCGCAGGGCGGACGCAAGCATCCGCAGCAAGAGTTCCTGCAGGTCGACACCACCAACATCCTGTTCGTATGTGGCGGCGCCTTTGCCGGCCTTGAGAAGATCATTTCTGCGCGCGGCCGGTCGACCTCGATCGGATTCAGCGCCAAGGTCTTGGCGCCCGAGGACCGTAAGGCTGGCGAAATTTTCCGTGAGGTCGAGCCGGAGGATCTCCTGAAGTACGGCCTAATCCCCGAATTTGTCGGCCGACTGCCGGTCGTTGCGACACTCGAGGATCTCGATGAGCCCTCCCTGAAACTCATTCTCACTCAGCCAAAGAACGCGCTGGTCAAGCAGTATCAACGGCTGTTCGAGATGGAGTCGATCGATCTCATACAGGCGGAGGAGGCTCTGGGCGCCATACTGCGATCGATCATGGAAGGAATCCTGCTCGACACGATGTTCGACCTGCCGAGCCTCGAGGGCGTGGAGGAGGTCGTGATCTCGAAAGAGGTCGTCGAAGGCACCGCGCGGCCGCTCTATATTTATGCTGACCGGGCGGACCGGACGGGCGACGCGAGCGCGTAAGCGGGTTTGCAACCGCTGCGCAGGGCAGGCTTCTCGATTCGCCTGATGGCGCCGCCGCCGGTCACCGCCAAGGGCGCTATTTCGTTGAATTTTCGGGTTTACTTGACACGGCGGCGGGCCGTGGCCACCTATGATGCGGAGCGACAAGCGTACGAACTATCTATCGAAATTCCCGGGGAGGGTTCCTATCCCAACCCTTCGGAGCACACGGTAGGGCCTAGCAGCGAGCCGTGTTGCCCTTACCGGCCCACTTCGGCACTCGACCGTGACGCCGATCGAGCGGGTCATGGACGAGGGGCACAACAATAAGGATTTCGGGCCATGACCAGCGCAAAACCAAAGCCCCCCCTCATCCCCGGCCAGAGCCGGGCCTACCCAGTGCTGCCGTTGCGCGACATCGTCGTCTTTCCGCACATGATCGTGCCGCTTTTCGTCGGGCGCGAAAAATCGATCAAGGCGCTGGAAGAGGTGATGCGCTCAGATACGTTCATCCTGCTGGCCACGCAGAAGAACGCCTCCGATGACGATCCGGCGACCGGAGCCATCTACGAGATCGGGACGCTGGCGAGCGTGCTGCAATTACTCAAGCTGCCGGACGGCACCGTGAAAGTATTAGTTGAGGGTGCCGCACGCGCGAAGGTCGAGCGCTACACAGATCGTGCCGAATACTATGAAGCCGCCGCTCTCGTGCTCGCGGACTCGACGGGCGAGCAGGTCGAGGCAGAGGCGCTGTCGCGCTCGGTCGTCAACGAGTTCGAAAATTATGTGAAGCTCAACAAGAAAGTATCGCCCGAGGTGGTCGGCGTGGTCCAACAGATCGAGGACTATGCCAAGCTCGCCGACACCGTCGCCTCGCACCTTGCGGTCAAGATTCCCGATAAGCAGCTAATCCTGGAGACGGCCTCGGTCACGGAGCGTCTCGAGAAAGTACTCGGCCTGATGGAGAGCGAAATCTCCGTGCTTCAGGTGGAGAAGCGCATTCGCACCCGCGTGAAGCGGCAGATGGAGAAGACGCAACGCGAGTACTACCTCAATGAACAGATGAAGGCCATCCAGAAGGAGCTTGGGGACGAGGAGGGCAAAGACGAACTCGCCGAGATCGAGGAGAAGATCAAGAAGACCAAGCTCTCGAAGGAGGCGCGTGAGAAGGCAACCCACGAGCTCAAGAAGCTGCGCCAGATGTCGCCGATGTCGGCCGAGGCGACCGTGGTGCGCAATTATCTGGACTGGCTGCTGTCGATTCCCTGGAACAAGAAGACCAAGGTCAAGAAGGACCTCAAGCTTGCCCAGGAGATACTCGACAACGATCACTTCGGATTGGAAAAGGTCAAGGAAAGGATCGTCGAGTATCTCGCAGTCCAGCAGCGTGCCAACAAGCTTACCGGTCCAATCCTTTGCCTTGTCGGCCCGCCCGGCGTCGGCAAGACCTCGCTCGGCAAGTCGATCGCTCGTGCGACCGGCCGCGACTTCGTGCGCGTGTCCCTCGGCGGCGTGCGCGATGAGGCGGAAATCCGCGGTCACCGCCGCACTTATATCGGCTCGATGCCAGGCAAGGTCGTTCAGTCGATGCGGAAGGCGAAGTCGTCGAATCCACTGTTTTTGCTGGACGAGGTCGACAAGATGGGCGCGGATTTCCGTGGCGATCCGTCATCCGCCCTATTGGAAGTGCTCGACCCCGAGCAGAACCACACCTTCAACGACCATTATCTGGAGGTGGACTACGACCTCTCCCACGTGATGTTCATCACGACGGCGAATACACTCAACATTCCGCCGCCGTTGATGGATCGGATGGAGATCATCCGCATCGCCGGCTACACCGAGGACGAGAAGGTCGAGATTGCGCGCAAGCACTTGATTCCGCACGCGACGGCCAAGCATGGTCTCGATGCCAAGGAATGGGCGATCGATGACGAGGCGCTTCTGTTGGTCATCCGTCGCTACACGCGGGAGGCGGGCGTACGTAATCTGGAGCGCGAACTCTCCACGCTGATCCGCAAGGCAGTGAAGGAACTGATCCTGTCGAAGACGAAGTCGATCACCGTCGAGGCAAAGACTGTCGCCGACTACCTCGGCGTTCCTAAGTTCCGTTATGGCGAGGTGGAAGACGAGGACCAGATCGGCGTCGTGACCGGCTTGGCTTGGACCGACGTCGGCGGCGAGTTGCTCACCATCGAAGCTGCCATGATGCCGGGCAAGGGCAAGATGATCGTCACCGGGAACCTGCGCGATGTGATGAAAGAATCGATCTCGGCCGCGGCTTCCTACGTGCGCATGCGCGCGGTCGCTTTCGGTATTGAGCCCCCCCGTTTCGACAAGAAGGACATCCACGTGCACGTACCGGAGGGTGCCACTCCCAAAGACGGCCCCTCGGCGGGCGTGGCCATGGTGAGCGCGATCGTATCCGTCATGACCGGCATCGCGGTGCGTCGCGACGTTGCCATGACCGGCGAGATCACCTTGCGCGGCCGGGTGCTGCCGATCGGCGGCTTGAAAGAGAAGCTGCTCGCGGCTTCGCGCGGCGGCATGAAGACAGTGTTGATCCCGGAAGAGAATGCCAAGGACCTGATCGAGATTGGCGACAGCATCAAGAAGGGCCTCGACATCGTGCCGGTCTCGCGCATGGACGAGGTTCTGGCGCGCGCACTCGTGCGCAAGAAGGCCAAGCCGACCGAAACCTCGGTGAGCACCGAGCCGGCGGTCGAAGCGGATTCCTCCACACTCACCGCGCATTGAGCGAGCGCAGGACGCAAAAGGGATAAGGGCGGCGTTTCCAAGCGCCGCCCTTTCTTTGCGCAGGTTCTCTTTTTGTTCTTGACAAGGCAAGAACAAAGAATGAACATGGCCGTGCTGCCGGTCAGGCTCATTGCGCCCTGCAATTGGCCAACGCGGCAGTTTCGCTCCGCGGGGCGCTTCGAAGTCCGCAAGCGTCTAGCGGAATATTCCCCGGAGAATGTGTGATGAGACCGACCTTCACCGCAGCCGCGTGTGTGGCATTGGTGGGACTGCTGGCTTTGGCGCAATCGGCGGGCGCGGAGCCGAAGACGGCGAGGCAATGCAACAGCGATTGGGCCGCGAACAAGACCGCCATTCAAGCGAGCGGTAAGACCAAACGCGCCTTCGTGGCCGAGTGTCGCGGCATTACGGTCGCGGCGCGCCAATCCCCCGCACTAGATAAGGGCCAATACACAAGCGAGGCGGAGGCGAAAGCGAGCTGCCCGAGCGATGCCGTCGTGTGGGTGAATTCGGCATCGAAGATCTATCATCCGAGCGGCAGCCGCAGCTACGGCAAGACCGCAACCGGCGCATATATGTGCGAACAGGACTCCATCGCTGCAGGATTCCGCGCGCCCAAACTGGCGCGGCGCACTGCGGTCTGATTGTGTCGCGCTCGCGCAACATGACGGTGTCGCTCGCGGCACCGTCAGCGACATCCTCCGGCGCCGCCTGCCTTGCCTCGGCCGCGTGCCGGGCCGATAAAGCTCGGTGAGGGCGGTTAGCTCAGTGGGTAGAGCGCCTGCTTTACACGCAGGATGTCGGCGGTTCGAGTCCGTCACCGCCCACCAGTGTTCGCGCCTGCCGCGCTGTAGCCGGCAAGTTGCGCTCGATTGCACGCGAACGCCGCCCCGCAGAGTGGTGGCTCAGGAAAGCAATCCGCCGGCGCCGTCGGTCGAGGCGGCCGGCGGATAGGGAAAGGCGTGAAGCGGGCGTCTTGTCAGACTGCTTCCTTGAGTTCCTTGGCGGCGCGGAAGGCGACCTTCTTGCTGGCCTTGATCTGGATCGGCTCGCCGGTCGCGGGATTGCGTCCCATGCGTGCCGCGCGCTTGCGCACCACAAGGATGCCGAGGCCGCCGATGCGGATGCGGTCGCCCTTCTTGAGGTGCTTGGTCACCAAGTTCACCAGATCGCCGAGTATCGCCTCGGTCTGCTTCTTCGACATTTCATGGGATTCCGAGAGATTCGCGGCGAGATGCTTCAGGGTCACTGTCGCCTGTGCGCCCGGTTTCTTCGCTGCCATGGTTAGCCCTCCTGGTTGCGGGAAAGTGTCGTCAAAGCCCCGCTTCGACGCTGGCATTTAGACGATTCGGATACGGTCTGACCATGACTTATTGC
>VAZQ01000343.1 GCA_005883115.1 Alphaproteobacteria bacterium
AACGCGAGATCGTAGATATCGCCCTGGCGAACGCTGCAATGCCGCAATCCGACGCGATCAAGCCGCGCGCGAGCAAGGGAGAGCATGTCGAGGGAGAGATCGAGCCCGAGACCGCGCTCGATCCGCGGCGCGAGCAGTTCGAGCATCCGCCCTGTCCCGGTGCCGAGATCGAGAAGTGCGCGAAGAGGAGCGTCCGCGAGCGCCCCGATGATCGCCGCCTCGACCGCCTCATCGGCGACATGCAGCTTGCGGATGCGGTCCCACTCGGCCGCATGCTGGCGAAAATAGTTTTGCGCCGCTTGCGCCCGTTGCGTCCGCACCGCGGCGAGACGCTCGCGATCGCGTGAGAGCGTTACGTCCTCGGGATCCAGGTGGGCGATGAGCTCGCGGGCAAGCTTGGCGGCATTCTCCCGTTCGCCCAAGCGGAAGAAGGCCCACGAGCCCTCGCGAAAGCGCTCGACCAATCCCGCCTCGGCGAGAAGCCGCAGATGGCGGGAAATGCGCGGCTGGGATTGACGCAGGATGGCGGTGAGATCGGAAACCGTCAGTTCGGCCTCCGCCAACAGCGCGAGGATGCGCAGCCGCGTGGCCTCGGCGGCGGCCTTGAGCGCCTCGTAGATGGTGTCGAACGGTAGGTGGGCACGAGTGGGCATGAATTTGCGGGCCACGTCCCATTTTGGGCGGGGGAAGGTGCCAGGACGGCGTATAAAGATATCTTTATAGGTTTAAATGGTCCTGGCAAGGCCCAACCCAGGCCGCGGGAATGTGGCCTGTTGCTTCGGGCTTGACACCGCCGACGGGGTGATCCGACTCCAATCCTTGAGCTGGGACGGGCGCAGCTGGTTCCACCCGCCTCGCTGGAGGACTCGACTCATGGCCCAGGACTCCTTCGGAATCCGCGACGGCGAGATCGCGGTCGAACTGCCCGAGAGCTTCGATGCCTCGCTCTATTTCATCGGCCGCATCCGCACACCTTGGACGCGGCGCGAGGACTGCCCGAAGAATGCCCGCGAATCCGACGCCATCTGCACCATCCGCGTCGATGAGCGCTGGGCCAAGGCACTCACTGGCGTGGAGACCTGCAGTCACCTCGTGGTGCTTTATTGGATGAGCCGGTCGCGACGCGATCTGGTGTTGCAGGTGCCGCGACATTACGGCGTCGGGCGCGGCACCTTCGCGCTGAGATCGCCCGCCAGGCCCAATCCTATCGCCATGAGCGTTGCGCGGTTGCTGCGCGTTGACGGTACAAGGCTGTCGGTCATAGGACTCGACTGCCTCGACGACACGCCGCTTCTCGATATCAAGCCCTATTTTGCGTCAACCGACGCCGTTGCGGACGCGGTAGTCGGCTGGCACGCCGGGCGTCAGTGAATGAGAGCGAGCCCGCACAGTGGCGGTATTATTACGCCGTCAAATCTGTGACTGCATTTTCGGGCGGGCAAGGAACACAGGGTTGTTACCGCGATGCGGCAAATGCAAAATAGGCTGACACCTCAATGCACTATCAGATCGGAACCCGGCCGGTAACCAACTCTAGGATTAATTCTCGGCAAGCATTTTGAACCCGGCCACCCCCCGGTCCGACCAATGGTCGTCAAAGGGGGACGTGTCCATGTACAGTTTTTCCCGCTTGCAGGCCGTCGCCGCGGTCGCGGCTCTCGTTGTGGCGAGCGCCACCACGGCGGCTTCTGCGAATCCGTTCAATCCATTCGAGGCGCTGTTCGGCCCCCAGCGCCAGCCGGTGACCGCGCCGGCCTACGCCAACCCGCAGGATGACGCGAACGAGCCGCGTAGCGAGCTGCGCCGCCAGATTGTCAATTACCGTACCAGCGAGGCGCCCGGCACTATCATCATCGACACGCCGAACACGTACCTTTACCTGGTATTCCCCGGCGGCAAGGCGATGCGGTACGGCATTGGCGTGGGTCGTGAAGGCTTCACTTGGTCCGGCGTGAAGACGATCGAGCGCAAGGCCGAGTGGCCGGACTGGACGCCGCCCCCGCAGATGATCCAGCGCCAGCCCTATCTGCCGCGCTTCGTGGCGGGCGGCCCGAGCAATCCCCTCGGCGCGCGCGCGATGTATCTCAGCGACTCCGTCTATCGCATTCACGGCACCAACGCGCCCGAAACCATCGGCGGCTTCGTGTCCTCGGGCTGCATCCGCTTGCTCAACGAGGATGTGATCGATCTCTATAACCGGGCTCACGTCGGTGCGAAGGTCGTGGTGCTGCCGATGAGCGGGCGCCACGCCGCTACCGCCATCGACAGCATCAACTGAGCGGCTCGCCTCCGTATCCCATATTTGACGACCGCGCCGGCCTCTCGTGGCTGGCGCTTGTTTTGCGCGGCCTCCGCGATGAGCGGGCGCCTCGTCGTTGCGCGTGCGGCCGAACGGTGAAATCACTACCGAACTGCCGGCCCTGGTCGGAGAGTCGCAGACATGAATGTCGGAGTGATGAAATGAGTACGCGTTCGATCTGGAAGCTCGCATGCTCGTGCGCGGTATCCGACGGCGTACCGCGCCGGTCGTTCTATGTCGCTCTCATCGTCGGAACCGTGCTCAACCTGATCAATCAGGGCGATGTGTTATTCGGAATGGCATCCATCAACTGGCTGAAACTGATCTTGACATATTGCGTTCCTTACGCGGTGTGTACCTATGGCGCAGTCTCTTATCAGTTGAACAAGTTGGGCGTGACGCTCGAATGAAGGGATGACCAAGGAGGTGCTGCTCATGTCACCCGAGAAGCGGATTCCAGCCGCGCTCCTCATCCTACGATTCTTTCTCGCCATTTTTCTGCTGCAGTGGAGCATCGAGAAGCTCTTTCTTCCGGACGCGGCCGCGCGCATTGCCCGTAGTTTTTACGGAGTGACGTTGCCGGTCGAGGCATCGTACGCTTTGGGCATCGCCGAGTTGATCGTGTCCCTTGCGCTGCTGCTCGGATTCTATCGGACGGTCAGCTACGGCCTCTCGCTGCTCATCCATACCGTGACCGTGGTCGTGAGCTGGCGGCAGTTATTCGACCCATGGGGACTGGCCAAGGTCGGCAACCATCTGTGGATCTCGACGTGGCCAACGTGGGGCGGTTTTGCCGCGCTGTTCCTCATGCGGGACCGCGACATCTGGACCGTCGATGGCTGGCGCCGGTCGCGCGGCGCCCTACCGACCAAACAAGCAACGGGGCTCTAGCGGTGCGATCCGATGTCTGTGCCGATCTCTACGCGCCCAGCGAACAACAGGAGGAACGTCATGGTTACTGTGAAAGAGAAGACCACCGTCACGCAGCGTATTCGGGGTAACTGTCCCACCCATTCGCGCACGGAAATTTCCGTACGCGACGTCAAGACAGTCGTTGATGAACCCAAAGAGCGCGAAGGCACAAACATGGGCCCGACGCCAACCGAAACGATGGTGGCTGCCCTGATCGCCTGCACCAACGTCATCACCCACAAATGCGCGAAAAAACACGGCGTCGAGCTCAAGGCCATGACAGTTGATGCCGAGTCGACTTTCGACCGTCGAGGCGCGCAGTTGCTTGAAGAAATCGAAGTGCCTTTTCCAAAAATCCGTCTTGTCATCAATGTAACAACGGAGGCGCGCGAAGCCGATATGGAGAAGGTAAAGGCCGATCTTCATCGCTTCTGCCCGGTCTCCAAGGTGATCCGCAATTCGGGCACGCAGGTCGAGGAGGTCTGGAACGTGACGCGTCCGTAGCGCGCGGCCGCCACCGCCGGTTGAGGAGGTACAAAATGCCGTTCTTTCCCTCAATGCCCGAAGACGCGACGACCAAGCACGTTTTTACTGCCTACCCGGAAATCTACTCGCATTGGGCCTGTGTCTCCGAGGCGATCCTGCGTGGCCCGTCCCCACTCACACCCGCCCACAGAGAACTGATCGGCGCCTATGTCTCTTCGCTCAATGCCTGCCAATATTGCTACGGTGGGCATCGCGCGGCCGCGGAATTGTTCGGCGTGCCACCGCAAACGATCGACGGTTTGATCAACGACCTCGCGAGCGCTCCCATCGAGAGCAAGCTTCGGCCGATTCTCGCTTTCGTGAAGAAGCTGACGCTCACGCCGACGCGCATGACGAAAGCCGACGCCGACGCGGTCTTCACCGCGGGTTGGGACGAGGCTGCCTTGCATTCCGCCATCGCCGTCTGCTGTTTGTTCAGTTTCATGAACCGCCTCGTAGAAGCGCATGGGATCAAGGCTGATCGGGCAAGCTTCACTGAGCGCGGACGCAAGCACGTCGAAATGGGATATGTTGCGCAGTACGAGGCGGCGGTGGGAAGCGCCATCCGTGCCGCCTCAAATTAAGCGCCGCCGCGGAAACACGAGTAGCCCCAGGGCGTGCATTTGAACGGCAGGTGGTAGTGCTGCGCCGGCTCGGCGATGCCGAAATCGAAGCGGACAACATCGAGGAATGGCACGGTGGGCAACGCGATACCCTGCGCGCGGTAAAAGTCCGCAACATGAAAGACCGCGACATAGCGGCCTGGAAGGAACGTTTTCGACAGCTCAGGCCGGTTCAACAATCCGGTCGCGTCGGTCAGACCTTTGGCCACTAACTCGAGCCTGCCACTGACCCCGACGGCGTGAAGCTCGACCTGCATGCCCGCCGCCACGACGCCGCGCGATACGTCGACGACGTGGATCGAGACGCCCGCCATGGCTCATGCTCCTTGAGGCGCAATGGCAACCAAAAACATCGCTCTTTACCGCATCTGCCGCGTGAGGCCGGCCAAGCGCTCAGCCAGCAGCATCAGGATCAGCGTGAAGATGACGATCAGGCCGGAAACCGCTGCCGTGCGCACATCGAGGTTGGTCTCGATCTGCTGCCACAGGTGAATGGGCAGCACCTCGGTGCGCTCGTCGGCAAGAAATAACGACACGGGCACGTTGTCGAAGGAAGCCATGAAGGCGAGGAACGCGCCGGCGGCCAGACCGGGCGCGATCAGCGGCAGCGTGACCCGGCGGAAGGTCATCAGGCGACCGCCGCCGAGGCTGTAGGAGGCATCGAGCAGCGCCGGATCGAGCTGGGAGAGCGCGGCGATTGTCGTGCGCAGCACGAACGGCACGCAAACGACGATGTGTCCGAGCACGAGAAACGGGATGCTCGGCGCGAAACCGAGCTTATGGATGAAGATCAACGCAGCAAAGCCGAAAGCGAGGGCCGGCAGCAGCAGCGGCGACATGAACAGGACGTCGCATGCGCGGGCGAGCACCGAGCGGTTGCGCGCGATGCCGAGTGCCGCGGCGGTGCCCAGCACAACCGAGAATACCGTGGTCCAGAATGCGACCACAAGGCTGTTCCAAGCAGCGGCCTGCATCTGATCCGCGTCGAGCAAGGCGACGTACCACCGCAACGACAGGCCGTCGGGCGGAAATTTCAGCGATTGCGACGGGGTGAACGAAGTCAGCAGCATGATCAGCGTCGGTCCCACGAGGAAGAGGATCGCGACGGCGGCGAGTGCGCCGAATACGAGACACAGCGATATCGCCTCCCAATCGAGGGAATGCTTAGGCGCCGCCATAGCTCTCGCTCCTGCGGCCCATCATGGCGAGCAGGGCCACCACAGCCAGCACCGCGACCATGAAGATCACCGAGATCGCCGCCGCGAATGGCCAGTTATTGGCGCCGATCGCCTGCTGATAAATATTCAGCGGCATATAGATCAGCCGCGCCCCGCCGATCAGTGTTTGCGTGACGAACGCGGTGACGCAAGCCGAATAGGTCAGAATGCAGCCGGCGATCACGCCCGGCAGCGACAGCGGCAGCGTCACCCGCCAAAGCGTGCGCCACTCGCCCGCCCCCAGCACGTGCGACGCATCCGCCAGATTCGGATCGAGTTTCGTGAGCACAGTGAGGATCGGCAGCACCATCAAAGGCATTTGTACCTGCACGAGTACCATGATCACGCCCGGTTCGCTGTAGAGCAGGCGCAGCGGCTCCCGCGTGAGGCCGATGCCGAGCGCTAGCTGATTGAGTATGCCTTGGCGGCCGAGGATCACGATCCATGCGAACGTGCGCACCACCACGCTCGTGAGAACGGGTAAAATGACCAGGAAAATGAGGACGCTCTGCCAGCGCGCGCTCGCGCGCGCGCAAATCCAGGCGATCGGATAACCGAAGACGAGGCAGACGAGCGTCGCCTTCAGCCCGAGAAAGAGCGTGTCCCACAGGATCGAGTAATTGAAGCGGTCGGTGAAGAACTTCACGTAATTGGCGGCGGTCCACGCCGCCGTATCGGCAGTGAGCGAGAGCGCAAGGAGCACGATCAACGGTGCAACGAAGAACGCGACGAACAGCGCCGCCAGCGGCAGCACGAGTGGAGATTGGTTAGAGTTCACCGCCGCTCTCCAAAGCGAGGCGATTGGGGATGCGGCGCCAGGCGCAGGGAATGCGCGAAGCCCTCACCTCCACCCTCTCGCCGCAAGCGGGGAGAGGGAGCAGAGCAGCGTCTGCGGCACCCGCTCAGGTCCACTGCGCTGGATTACAGCTTGATCTCGCGGTTGAAACGGTCGATCAGCGCGCCCCGTTGCGGGTTGAGTTTGTTCCAGTCGATCGTGCGGATCTTGGCGAGATCGTCTTGGGTTTTGGCGATCGCGAGCGTGATCGCGCCTTCGAGCTTCACCTTCGAATTGGTCGGGATGACGTCGTATGGCGGCTTGAGCATCTGCGCCTGGATGTCGGCATCGAGATGCTCGTCGATGTATTTCACTGCAAGATCGGGCTCCGCCGCATTGGCGACGAGATGCAGGCTGGTCGACCAGCCGACCGGACCGCTTGCCGGCATCGC
>VAZQ01000641.1:0-1472 GCA_005883115.1 Alphaproteobacteria bacterium
TGCATGGGGTTGCCACCGCGACGATGTGCGCGAAATTCGGTCTCGAATGCGTCGTCTATATGGGCGTGGTCGACGTCGAGCGGCAGAAGCCAAACGTGCTGCGCATGAAGGCGCTCGGCGCCGAGGTGCGTCCGGTTGAATCGGGGTCGAAGACGCTCAAGGATGCGATGAACGAGGCGCTGCGCGATTGGGTCACCAATGTCGCCAACACCTTCTACTGTATCGGCACCGTCGCCGGGCCGCATCCCTACCCGATGATGGTACGCGACTTCCAATCGGTGATCGGCAACGAAACCCGCGCCCAGATGCTGGAGGCGGAAGGGCGTTCGCCCGATTCGCTCGTTGCCTGCATTGGCGGCGGCTCGAATGCCATGGGGCTGTTTCATCCCTTCCTCGACGAGCCGCACATCGAAATTTACGGTGTGGAGGCGGCGGGCCACGGGCTCTCGAGCGGCCTGCACGCGGCCTCGATCGCCGGCGGCCGGCCCGGCGTTCTGCACGGCAACCGCACCTATCTCTTGATGAACGAGGACGGGCAGATCAACGAGGCACACTCGATCTCGGCCGGCCTCGATTATCCCGGCATCGGGCCGGAGCATGCTTGGCTCAAGGACGTCAAGCGCGTGAGCTACCTCTCGGCGACGGACGAGGAGGCGCTCGCCGCGTTCGAGCTCTGCTCGCGGCTTGAGGGCATCGTGCCCGCGCTCGAGCCCGCGCACGCGCTGGCAAGGGTGATGGACCTCGCCCCGCAGAAGTCGGAGGACCATCTGATGGTGGTCAACTTGTCCGGCCGCGGTGACAAGGATCTCGCGAGCGTGGAGGCCTATCTGGAGCGGCGGCGCGCATGACCCGGGCGAGAAGCTAATCAGACTGATCGGGATGCGCTTGAGCAGGCAGAAGCTCGTTGGCTGGATTTTGGTCGTCGTCTCCGTCGCCTATATCGCGTACTTCCTGCGGGTCCGGCTGTTCACCCCCGGTCCCATCCTGGAGCGCAAGGAATGGGTGCAGTTCATCGGCTCGTTCGTGATCCTGATGCTGGGCACCATCAATGTCCGCATGGCCGCGATGCGCGAGCGGGCGCGCAAAGGCTCGCCCGAGTGATACCGATGGCTGTTATCCTCGACTCGTCATGCGCGGGCTTGACCCGCGCATCCATCGAAAAAGAAGCGCTTCATTCAACGAGATGGATTGCCGGGTCAAGCCCGGCAATGACGGCGGATGGGTCAGTGCCAACCTCGGCCGGTATGAAAAACGAGCGCAGCCCATGAGCACGCGCATCGACCGGCGTTTCGCGGACCTCAAGGGGCAGGGTCGTGCCGCGCTGGTGACGTTTTTGACCGCCGGCGATCCCGATTTCGAAACCTCAGTCGCCATTCTGCGGGCCCTCCCCGCCGCCGGCGCGGATCTGGTCGAGCTCGGCATGCCGTTTACCGATCCAATGGCCGACGGGCCGGCGATCCAACTGTCGTCGC
>VAZQ01000641.1:1753-5457 GCA_005883115.1 Alphaproteobacteria bacterium
GCTCGCGAATACGTCGGGCTTCGTGTACTACGTCTCCATCACCGGCATCACCGGTACCGCCATGCCCGATCCGGCTAACGTCGCGGCGGCGGTCGCGCGCATCAAGCGCCACACCAGCTTGCCGGTCGCGGTCGGCTTCGGGGTGCGCACCGCCGAGCAAGCATCCGTGATCGCGTCGTGTGCTGATGGCGTTGTCGTCGGCTCGGCGCTGGTGAACGCGCTCAAGGGGAGCCTCGATCCCGACGACAAGCCGACCGCGAAAACCGTGACGGTGGTGATCAACCTCGTCGCCGAGCTCGCACGCGGTGTGCGCAGCGCTCGCCGTCAGGCGGCGGAATAACGCGCAAGATCCGGGACGTCTTGCGCCGCTGCGGGTGGTAACACGTTCACGCGAAGTGGACTGAGCTGACGTGGACTCAGCGCAAGCGGCAAACTCAGTCTGCACCCTCCCTCGCTTGCGGGGGAGGGAACCGCACCGAGTGAATTGCGCCACTGCACGTCAAGCACAGACGAAAATGCTCTAGGATGACCCACCATGACGGCACACGGGTTTGCACTCTTCGACACGACGATCGGCCGCTGCGGCATCGCATGGGGCGCGCGCGGCATCAGCGGGGTGCAGCTGCCGGAGGCGAGCGAGGCAAAAACCCGCGCGCGCCTCACGCAGCGCTATGCGCAGGCGCGGGAAGCGGCGCTGCCGGCGGAAGTGCAGCGCGCGATCGAGGCGATCGCCGCGCTGCTCGATGGTGAGCCGAAGGACCTTTGCGCTGTTGCGCTCGACATGGACGGCATCGCCGAATTCGATCGCCGCGTCTACGAAGCAGCGCGCGCAATCCCCGCAGGCGCCACGCTCTCCTATGGCGAGCTTGCCGCGCGGCTCGGCGAGCGCGCTCTCGCGCGCGAAGTCGGCCAAGCGCTCGGACGCAACCCCTTCCCCATCATCGTGCCGTGCCATCGCGTGCTGGCGGCCGGCGCCAAGGCCGGCGGGTTCTCGGCCAACGGCGGCGTTGCGACGAAGCTCGCGCTGCTCACGATCGAGCGCGCGCGCACGAGCGATGCACCCACACTTTTCGATGAAGATCCCGCATTTGGCTTCGCCCGCAAGCCGAAGCTGCGCAGCCGCCGCTGAGCCTTGCGGCAGCATGCGAGATTTCTCGCCGTTGCCAGCCCGGCGCGGGCGATCCATATATGCCCCGGAGAGGACCGCCGCATGAACTGGATCTCCAACGTCCGGCCGAAAATTCGCAATTACTTTGCGCGCCGCGACACGCCGGAAAATCTGTGGATCAAATGTCCGGACACCGGACAGCTCGTCTTCTACAAAGACGTCGAAGCGAACCAGTTCGTCATCCCCAGCTCCAACTATCACATGCGCATGGGGGCGATGGCGCGGCTCAAGTCGATGTTCGACAACCAGACCTGGTTCGATATCGCAATTCCCAGCGTGCCGCTCGATCCGCTCAAATTCCGCGACGAGCAGCGCTATGCCGACCGTCTCAAGGACGCGCGCGCCAAGACCGGCACCAATGACGCCATCAAGCTCGGTTTCGGCAAGCTCGACGGATTGCCGGTCGTGATCGGTGTGCAGGACTTCGACTTCATGGGGGGGTCGCTCGGCATGGCAGCGGGCGAGGCTGTGATCAAGGGGCTCGAGACCGCAGTCGACAAGGGCACGCCGTTCATCATGTTCGCAGCTTCGGGCGGCGCGCGCATGCAGGAGGGGATTTTTTCGCTGATGCAGCTCCCTCGCACCACGCTCGCGGTGCAGATGCTGCGCGAAGCGCGGCGGCCTTACGTTGTCGTGCTGACGAATCCGACGACCGGTGGCGTCACCGCATCCTATGCCATGCTCGGCGACGTCCACATTGCCGAGCCGGGCGCGCTCATCGGCTTTGCCGGGCCGCGCGTCATCGAGCAGACCATCCGCGAGAAACTCCCCGACGGCTTCCAACGCGCCGAATATCTCAAGGAGCACGGCATGATCGATATGGTCGTCCATCGCCATCATCTGCGGCCGACCATCTCGAATCTGTGCCGGCTGCTGACCAAGGCGCGACCAAACCCGCCCGCCGACACATTGCTGGTTCCGAGCGCGGGGTAAACTCGTTCGGCTCGCGCGCGGTCACGGCGCGACGCGGCCTTCTCCTCGCCTGCAAAGACGAAGACATGCTAACAAGCGTTCCAGTTCGTCATTCCGGCCGAGCCGCGATAGCGGCGAGAGCCGGAATCCATAACCACGGACAGTGATTATGGATTCCGGGTGCGCGGGCTCGCCCGCGCCCCTGAATGACCAATCAGAATTTACGCGGGTTGGTATGACCGCAATCGATTCCATTGTCGCGCGGCTCACGCAGCTGCATCCCAAGCGCATCGATCTGTCGCTTGAGCGGATGTGGCGCATTCTGGCCGCGCTCGGCGATCCGCAGCGGCGGCTGCCGCCGGTGATCCATGTTGCCGGCACCAACGGCAAGGGCTCGACCATCGCGTTCATGCGCGCGATCCTCGAGGCGGCGGGGCTCGCCGTGCATGTCTATACCTCTCCGCATCTCGTGCGCTTCAACGAGCGGTTTCGGCTCGGCGCCGAGCGAGAGGGGCGCCTCGTTTCCGACGAGGAGCTCGCCGATGCGCTCGGCGAATGCGAGCGCGTCAATGCCGGCGCGCCCATCACCGTGTTCGAGATCACGACGGCGGCCGCGCTTCTCCTCTTTGCACGCCATCGCGCGGACGTGCTGCTGCTCGAGGTCGGAATGGGCGGACGGCTCGACGCGACCAATGTGATCGATCACCCGTTGGCGTCCGTCATTACGCCGGTGTCGTTCGACCACGCCGAGCATCTCGGCGATACGCTGGGCAAGATCGCCACCGAGAAGGCCGGCATTCTCAAACCGGCCGTGCCGGCGATCGTGGCGGCGCAGCCGCGCGAGGCTTTGGCGGCGATCGAGCGCGTGGCGGCGCGCGCCAAGGCGCCGGTCAAGATCGCCGGCGAGGACTGGACGGCCACGGAAGAGCGCGGCCGCCTCGTCTATCAGGACGCCGCGGGGTTGCTGGATCTTCCGGCGCCAAAACTCTACGGCCGTCATCAATTCGAAAACGCCGGCGTTGCGATCGCCGCGTTGCGCGCGCTCGGCGAGTTCGAGCTTGCGGCGGGTGTCTTCGAGATCGGTGTTGCCAAAGCCGATTGGCCGGCGCGCATGCAGCGCTTGGCGCACGGACGGCTCCTTGCGCTATGCCCGGCGGGCAGCGAGCTTTGGCTCGACGGCAGCCATAATGCGGATGGCGCCCGCGCGGTCGCCAATGCGCTCGCCGATCTCGAGGAGCGGGTCTCGCGCCCGCTGGTGCTCGTGATCGGCATGCTGTCCACCAAGGATTGCGAGAGTTTCTTGAAAAATTTCACCGGGCTTGCGCGCCGCGTCGTCGCGGTGCCCATCCCGCGCCAGGAGAAGAGTTTTCCCGCCGACGTGATTGCCGAAGCCGCGCGCGCAGTCGGTATCCCAGCGCAAAGCGAGGGCGACCTCGAGACGGCGCTCACCGCGATCGGCCACTTTGGCCTCGCGCCAGCGCCCCGCATCCTGATTGCCGGCTCGCTCTATCTCGCGGGCGCAGTCCTCGAGGCCAACGGCACGCCGCCGGCGTGAGCTCCGCTCCTCCCTCACGGAACCGCCAGCATAAGTACCGGAAATATCGATGTATTCACGCGCTCATGT
>VAZQ01000344.1:0-21009 GCA_005883115.1 Alphaproteobacteria bacterium
ACTCGGCATTTGGCCGAGTTCGACCGCACCGTGAAGACCTATGGCGGCGAGATGGTCGAACGTCTCGGCGAGCGCACGCAGGACATCTCCAGCGCGATGCGCGAATACTTGGACAATTTCGATACCCGCGTCACGGTCAAGTCGGCCGAGATCACGGCGAGCCTGGACCAGCAATTCAATCGTTTCCGCGATGCTCTCGATGGCCGCACGCAGAGCCTCGGCGAGGCGCTTTCCGCGCGGGTAGCAGAGGTCGCCAAGCGCATGGGCGAAAGCGGCAAGGAAGTGATCGGCGCACTCGACAAGCGCATTGGCGATGTCACCGGCGTCATCAACGCACGCGGCGCCCAGCTCGCTGAGACTATCAGCGCCAAGATCGAGGACGTGGACAGGACGCTGGGCACCAAGGCGACGGAAGTCGCCGACAATCTTGATACGCGCATCAGCCGGTTCGAGAACCTGCTGAGCGGCCGCGCCGAGGGCATGAGCAGGGAAATCGAGGTGCGCAGCCAGGCAGCTGCCGACTTGCTCGCCGCGCGCACTGAGACTTTCAGCAAGGAGATTGAGAGCCGCAGCCAAGCGGCTGCCGACTTAATCGCCGCCCGCAGCGACAGCTTCACCAAGGACATTGACAGCCGCAGTCAAGCAGCTGCCGAATTGCTCAGCGAGCGCACCGACACCTTGACTAGGGAGATCGAGACCCGCAGCCAATCGGCCGCCGAGCTGCTCGCCGCCCGTACCGAGCATCTGAGCAGCACGATGAGAGCAAATGCCGGCGATGCCGCGCAGGCGATCGACAAGTTGACTGCAACCGCGGTGGAGGCGATTGGCGCGCGAGCGGAGCAACTCAGCACAAGCGTAAGGGCAGCCGCCGACGAGGCGGAGCGCTCGCTCAGTAATCTTTCGGCCTCAGCCTCCAGTGCGCTTAATGGACGGATCCGTGAGCTCGCCGAGGCGGTCAAGACCAACAGCGGCGAGGCGGAGCGGTCGCTCACGCAGCTCGCGGCCAATACTACAAACGCGATCCGCGCGAGCGCGCACGACGCCGAGCGCATGATCAGCGGCATGTCGACTGGCGTCAGCAATGTTCTCAAGCAGAATGCCGGTGAAGTGGAACGCACGCTGCTTTCCGTAAGCGCCGAGGTGGCGCGCAACTTCGTCGGCAAGGCGGAAGAGATTTCGACCACGGTCGGCCAGCGTGCCGCCGAGATGACGCGAGTAGTCGACGAGAAGTCGAGTGGTCTGTTGGCCGCGCTCACCCGCAAGAGCGAGGAATTCGTGAGCGAAGTGGGCCGCGTGACCGATCAGGCCGTCAAGGCGATCGAGGCCAAGGGCTTCAACTTCACCCAGACGATGACGGACAACAGCGAACAGATCGCGCGCCTGATCAGCCAGGCGAGCGATACCGCGACCGGTGCGGTCAATCAGTCGCTCAAGGACCTGCAGACGAGCCACATCGCCGCCACCCAGACGACCAGCGAAGCGGTCAATCGTGCGATCAAGGAGTTGCGCGAAAGCGCGGAGATGGCGACCGAAAGCGCGGCCAAGACCATCGGCCGCACGCTCAAGGAGCTGCAGGACACGACTCATGGCGCGGTGGAGCAATCCAAGCAGACGGCATCGGTCGCTGTTACCGAGATCAAAGAGACGCACAACATGCTGCATTCCGATGCGAATGCGCTCTACGAGCGCCTGCGCGAGGCCAACATTCTCCTGCAGGAGGTCCTGAGCGGCGCGCACGAGAACATGAGCGGCATCGAGAGCACGCTGGTTGCGCGCGTGGCCGATTTCGTCGCGGCAATGAACGACGTCGCGCAGAAGGCCGGCACCGCCAACAGCGACGTGGAGCGCAACATCGCGAGCTTCAAGGAAATGTCGGCCAAGACGCTCGACGATCTCAGCCAGCTTGCGGGCCAGTTCGACGTGCACGCCCACTCGCTGGCAGATGCGGTGGCGTTGATCGACGGCAGCAACCGGCAGACCCAGAGCGCGCTCACCGAGCGCGGCAGCGCGCTGGAGCAGTTGATGACCACCCTCGACAGCAAAGCCGCTGATCTCGAAGAGCGGCTCACCCGCTTTGCCGGCGTGCTCGATCAGTCGTTCGAAGGCGCGGGCGAACGGGCGCGCGAAATCGCGCGGCTGACTGCGGACTCGGCGACCAGCGGCGTCGAAGCGATCAGGGAGAATTTCGAGGCAATCCGCAGCGGCACCGAGGAGGAGCGGTCGCGCCTGAGCGAGGCCATGCACAGCATCTACGAGCAGGCGAGCGAGGAGTCGCACGCCATGCTGTCGCAGGCGGCGCAGCGCTTCGCCGAGGTTCTGGACGAGTTGAAGCAGATGAGCGCCGACATGCGCCGCGAGCTCGAAACGACGCGCGCTGAGTTGCGCAAGGGCATCCTCGAGCTGCCGCAGGAGACGGCGGACACCGCTTCGCACATGCGGCGCGTCATCGTTGATCAGATCGAGGCCTTGGCCGAGCTCAACCGCATCGTGGCGCGCCACAACCGGGAGCTCGACGTGGTCGAGCCCGGCGCGCTGCGGATGGAACCGCTCGAGCTCGCCTCCCGTCGCAGCACCGCGCGCGAGGAGCCGGCGCGCACGAACGGCAGTCCGCGGGGAGAGCCGGCCCGCGCCCGCTCCGACATCACCGGCTTGGTTGCGCCAGCGATGCCCTCGCGTCGGGCCGAGGCGCCTACGCTGAGCCCCGCCCAGGCGGCCGGCGGGGGGCGCGCCGGCTGGCTATCCGAGCTGCTCACGCGCGCCTCGCACGAGGCCGAAGCGCCCGCGCGCGAGGCGCCTGCCGCGCGCGCAAGTCCGCCCGAGCGTCCCGAGCGCCACAGCATGGAATCGCTGGACTCGCTTGCCGTCGATATCGCGCGCATGATCGACCACGATGCCGCCGCCGAGCTGTGGGATCGCTACAAACGCGGCGAACGCAACGTTTTCACGCGCCAGCTTTACACTATGCAAGGGCAAAAGGCGTTCGAGGAAATCCGCAAGCGCTATCGGGGCGACGGCGAATTCAAACATGCCGTCGATCGCTATGTCGGCGAGTTCGAGCGTCTGTTGGAGGAGGTCTCGCGCGAGGACCGCGGGCAGATGCTGACGCGAACCTATCTCACCTCGGAAACCGGCAAGGTCTACACCATGCTCGCCCACGCCGCCGGGCGGTTTGACTGATCGGAGCGAAGGCTCTCAAGACGCGGGCGCGCGAGGAGCGCGCCCGCTTTGTTTGGGCGGGAGGTGAAGACGACCACGCCGGGCGTTCTCCGTTGAGTTCCACTGGCTTGCGCTTTCATCGCCGCCCTCGATTCACTGCACGCTCGCGCGACCGCGCATGCTATTGCGGTTTCCACTGGCAACTGCGTCCAGAAAGGAGGCGGCCATGCACAAGCTAGTGTTGATGGCATTTTTGGCGCTGCTTTCAAGCAGGGCCTACGCTCAAGAGATCACGACGGGCAATACGGTCCGCGTTCTGGCAGACGGCGGATCGGGCGGCCAAAACGCGACGATCTGGAAGGCGGACTGTCAGCAGGGGATGGTGCTAACGGGCATTGAAATTGCGGTCGGCGGCACGTGCCACAACCAATGTGATAGGGACGGGAGGCCCCTGGCCACATTCGTCATTCATTGCTCTCAGATTCAAACGGGAAAATAAATCCTGCTGGTGTACGCATCTTGTTGTGACTGATCACTTCAAGAACAGCTCGGTCCACACCTGCTGCCATTTCGGTGCCTCGTTGAGCCATTTGACCGGGTCGACCATCACGTGCCGGTACTGATCAAGGAGCGTCCTCTGGGTGCGGCTCGAGGGAATGCGGCCCAGGTCGGCGAGCAGTTTTTGTCCCTCGGGCGAGAGCATGAAGTCGGCAAAGAGCAGCGCGGCGTGGGGATGCGCCGCATTCTTCGCCAATGCGATTGCCTGGGGGCGACCGACCAGCGGCTCGACCGCGGCCCAATCGATCGGTCCTCCTTTCGCCTTGATGGAGTCGGCGTTGCCGCTGTAGATCGTCAGACACACCGGCAATTCCCCGGCGGCCACCAGCTGGGCCACCAGGATGTGTCCCTTGCGCATCTCGGGCTTGAGTCCCGCAAGCTTGCGGAAGAACGCGAGACCGCGCTCCTCGCCCATGAAGTTGACGATGCCGTACATCCAGTCGCTGTCGGTCGCCTCAAGCGCGAGGCGCCCGTTCCAACGCGGATCGCCGAAACCCTCGAGCGTGGCAGGCAGCTCCTCGGGCCTGACCTTGCCCGTGTTGTAGCCCACGACCCAGAGATTCGCGCGGTCGGCAAACCAGCGCCGGTGCGGCGGGATCGCCCAAGCCGGTAGATCGGCGAGGTAGGGGCTGTGAAACGGCGCGACCGTCGCCTCGCGTGCGAGCGCCTCGACCTCGGGCGCGTTGGTCTCGACCACGTCCATGCCGTGCCGGCCACCGCGCGACTCGGTAAGCGCGCGCTGCACCACGTTCTCGCTCAGCGCGCGCCAGAGCTGCACCTTGACGCCGTATTTGCTCTCGAAGGCCCGCGCAAGCGGGGCCGATTCCGTTGTTGCTATGGACGTGTAGAGCGTAAGCGAGCCCTCCTCGCGCGCCTTGGCGATCAGGCGCTCTCCGCGATCGGCGCCCGCGTACGTATAGATCGCGGGGGCCTCCTCGGTTTGCGCGAGGGCACGCGTCGGGCTGAGACCCACGACGGTGCAACATGCGAGAAGCGCACAAACCGCCCGCTGAGATGCGCGCCGCCTCGTGCCCCTCACGTCCGAGATCGCTTGCGATTGCTGTTCCATGGCCGCTTGCTTTTAGCGCATGTTCGCCAGGACTGAAATCAGCGCCAGCCGCGGTTGTGGCGGCCGCCGCTCGATCCATGTGATTACGTATGATGCACCACCCATGAACCGCCTCGCCCTGTCCGCGCGCGTGGAACGCTGGCCGATTGCCGGCACCTTTTCCATCAGCCGCGGCGCCAAGACCGAAGCCGTGGTCGTGGTGGCCGAGCTCGCCGACGGCACCCATCGCGGACGCGGCGAATGCGTGCCCTACGCGCGTTACGGCGAGACGGTCGACGGCGTGACAGCGGCGATCGAGGCGATGCGTGCGGAGATCGGCCGCGGGCTTGATCGCGAGCGGCTGCAGTCTGCCATGGTGCCGGGCGCGGCGCGCAACGCGCTCGACTGCGCGTTCTGGGACCTCGAAGCGAAGTCTGCCGGACGACCCGTCCACGAGCTGCTCGGCATGCACGCGCCCCAGCCGGTCACCACCGCCTACACGATCTCGCTCGCCACGCCGGACGCCATGGCGCGCGCCGCTGCCGCGGCGGGCGAGCGCGCGCTGCTCAAGATCAAGCTCGGCGCGCCCGGCGATCCCGCGCGGATTGCCGCGGTACGACGCGCCGCCCCTCGCGCGGAGTTGATCGTCGATGCCAACGAGGGCTGGAGAGAGAGCGATCTCGCCACAAACCTCGCCGCTTGCGCAGAGGCCGCAGTGACGCTCATCGAGCAGCCGCTGCCGGCGGAGCACGACGACGCACTCGCGCACATCGCCCACCCGCTCCCGATCTGCGCGGACGAGAGCGCGCATGCGAGCGCGTCACTCCGCGCGCTCGTCGGAAAATACGATGCCGTCAACATCAAGCTCGACAAGGCCGGCGGCTTGACCGAGGCGTTCGCCATGGCGCGCGAAGCCGAGCGGCTCGGCTTGACGCTGATGGTCGGCTGCATGGTCGCGACCTCGCTGGCCATGGCGCCGGCCATGCTGCTTGCACAACGCGCGCGCGTGGTCGATCTCGATGGTCCGCTGCTGCTCGCGCGCGACCGGCCTGATGGGCTGCGTTACGAGGATAGCCGGGTCCATCCGGCGGTGCCGGCGCTATGGGGATAACGGAAATCCCCAGATTTCGCGGGTAACCATGTAAGGCAAGCTGGGGCGGCCGTTCACATTTAGCCCACATTTGATTTAAAGGATTGGGATGAGGGCGGCGCCACCCTTCGCCGGGCCGGCGCCGGAGCACGGAGAGGGCTAATCATGAAAATTGCTGTTCTGGCCGGCGCCGTTGCGGCGGCGCTGACGCTGTCGACTGCGCAGGCGACGGTGCGTATCAGAGCGGATTCCGGGGGCCAAATCGGACCTTATCTCGAGAATCTGGTCGCGTTGCGGGGCTCGGGCGAGCGGGTCGTCATCGATGGGCCTTGCCTGTCGGCATGCACTATGCTGCTCGGCGTGATCCCGCGCGAGCGCATCTGCGTTACGCCGCGCGCGCGGCTCGGCTTCCACGCAGCATGGCATCCCGGCGGCAACGGCCAGCAGGTGACGAGCCGCGAGGCGACGCGACTGTTGATGGATATTTATCCCGAGCAGGTCCGCAGCTGGATCGCTCGGCGCGGGGGCCTCTCTCCCCACATGAAATATCTGAGCGGGCGAGAGCTCACTGCGATGTACAATACCTGCGAGTGAGGTCCGCTGTCCCGATAACGAGCTATGGAGCTATGTGCCGCCCGTGAGCCTGCGGGCGGCCAAAGCAAGCACGCCGCCGGCAGCAGCCAAGAGATGACGTAAGCGAAGCTGCCCCAGCGCGCATAGAGCACGCCGGAAACCCCCATCGCCGCCGCCATCGCGAGACCCAGCGCCACGGCTAGGTAGCCCTGAGCGGTCGCGCTGGCTTCGGCGGGTGCGGTGCGCGCGATGAACCCCAGTGCCCCGAGGTGCGTCGCACCAAATGACAGCCCATGCAGACACTGCAAAGGAGCAAGCAAGACGGCCGGCGGATCGAACGCCATGGCGCCCCAGCGAACAGCCGCGCCCGCGGCCCCGAATAGGATGAGTGTCGTGGGCGCGACCGGCAGGCGCCCCGACATCGCGAACAGCACGATCTCGGCGACGACGCCGAGCGCCCAGAGCGCTCCGATCGCACTGCCGTCGAGCCCCGCCGCCGCCCAGTCGAGCGTGGAAAACCCGTAATAAATCGCGTGACTCGCCTGAATGAGACTTGCCGCGGCCATTGCGGCGAGCAATGCGGGATCGCGCAACAGGTCCCGCGCGGATCGCAAGGGCTTCGCCGTGCTGGTTTCGCGCGGGGCGAGCGGCGACAGCGTGCAGGCGGCCGACGCGGTCATGACCAGCGCAGCGGCGACGAGCCAGATCAGGTCACGCGCGGGGACAACGTCGAGTACAAGGCCGCCTGCGAAGCTGCCGACGATGAAGGCGGCGGAGCCCCAAAGTCGCACCGGACCGTAAGCGCGCCCGAGCGCACCCAGCCCGCGTAGCGCATAGGCATCGGCCAGCGGCATGAGTGGCGTGTAAAAGATGGAGGCCAGTGCAAACGCAGTGATGACGGCGAGAGCTCCCTGCGCCAATCCCATCGCGCCATAACCGAGCATTGCCAGCGCCGAGGCGATCGCGATGATCGCGCGCAGCGCGTCGTGGCGATCGGCGATGCGCGTCGCAAGCGGAATTGCGAGCAGACGCATAAGCATTGGAACGGAGAGCACCATTCCGATGGTGCTTGCATCGAGCCCCTTGGCCGCGAGCCAAAGCGGCAAGAACGGCACTTGCACGCCAAGCGCGGCGAACAGCGCGGCGTAGAAGATCGCAAGCCGCAACGCAAAGGAGGGATGCAGGACCGACGACAGCACAGAAGCTTATAGAACGTGTGCCGATCGGGTTGAAATCAGTCTCTCGTCAGGCCCACGCTCGTCACCTTACGTCTTTGGCAGCCTCGATGTAGCGGTGCATGGCCGGCAGCACGCTCGCCTATGCCATTAGTGTGACTGATATGGGCGGAACACGCGCTAGCTCGCCGCCAGGCCCGCGCCGTCAGGCCACGAGGCGATAGAACAGGTCCGGATCGACGTTGCCGCCGGAGAGGACTGCGACCGCGATCTTGCCCTTCACGTCGATCTTGCCCGATATGAGCGCGGCAAGCGCAGCCGCGCCGCCGGGTTCCACGACCAGCTTGAGCTCGCGGAAGGCAAATGCGACAGCCGTGGCGACTTCCTCATCGCTGACAGCCGCGCCGGCAGCCACCAGTTCGCGGTTAATGGCAAAGGTCAGCTCGCCGGGCGTCTGCGCCATCAGCGCATCGCAGATAGTGCCCGTGAGCGCCGCATTCTTTTCCCGCCGTCCGCTCTTGAACGAACGCGCATGATCATCGAAGCCCTCGGGCTCCGCGGTATAAAGGCGGGCCCGCGGCATGCGGGCTTTCACCGCAAGCGCGATACCGGCAGTCAGCCCACCGCCCGACGCCGTCACCGCAATAACATCGGGCACCAGACCCTGGGCTGCCAGATCCTCGACAATCTCGCGCCCCGCCGTCCCTTGTCCGGCGATAATCAGCGGATCGTCATAAGGTGGTACCAACGCGGCGTTGCGTTTCTCGGCGATCTCGCCGGCGATAGCCGCTCGGTCTTCCCGTGCGCGGTCGTAGAGTACCACTTCCGCGCCCAGCGCGGCGGTGCGCTCACGCTTGGGGCGCGGCGCATCGGATGGCATGACGATGACGGCCGGCATGCCAAGAAGCTGCGCAGCCGCAGCGACGCCCTGAGCATGATTTCCCGAGGAAAAGGCCACCACGCCACCCGCGCGCTCATTCTGCGGAATGGAGGAGAGCTTGTTGTAGGCGCCGCGGAACTTGAACGAGCCGGTGCGTTGCAGCGTCTCCGCCTTGAGAAACACGCGCGCGCCGGTGAGCGCATCAAGCACCGGCGACGTCAATAGCGGCGTGCGCAAGGCAACGCCGGCAAGCCGCCGCGCGGCCGCATCGACATCGGCGGCGGTTGGTAGCGCCCGATCGGCTGATGGTTGCATCGCAAGGAACGGTAACGCCGCGAGGCCCTGACCGGCAAGGGCGCTCTGGCGCGATCAAGATGCAAATTCCTCGATCCTACCGTGCGTCGCCTCCTCACCGGCGATTTGCTCGAGCGGGCCGATCTTCTGGTTCAATGTCCCACGGCACAGCGCGGGCAGCCGTATGGAATTATGCGGGTGCGGACGTGTACAATCGCCATCATATTCTCCCCTAGCATTCGGACCGACCCATGGATCTCGGAATTTCCGGCCGTAAGGCCATCGTCTGTGCCTCGAGCCGCGGGCTCGGGCGCGGCTGCGCCCTTGCGCTCGCTCAAGCCGGCTGCGAGGTCATCGTCAACGGGCGCGACAGCAAAGCGCTCGAGGCCACAGCGGCCGAGCTGCGGAAATCGACCGGCGCCAAAGTGAGCGCCGTATTGGCCGACGTCGCTACGCCCGCCGGACAAGCCGCGCTGCTGAGTGCTTGCCCGGAGCCTGACATTCTGGTGAACAACAACGCGGGTCCGCCATTCCGAGATTTTCGGGAACTCACGCGGGCGCAGATGATCGACGGCGTCATCGGCAACATGGTGGTCGCGATCGAGCTCACGCAGAAGGTCATCGATTCCATGTGCGGCAAGAAATTCGGCCGCATTGTCAACATCACGTCGGGATCGGTGAAGATGCCGCTGTCTGGGCTCGATCTCTCCTCTGGCGCACGCGCGGGTTTGACCGCCTTTCTCGCCGGCGTCGCGCGCTCGGTCGCCGCCTCCAACGTAACTATCAACTTTCTCCTCCCCGGCGCTTTCGATACCGAGCGACTCGCCTCGAACATGGCGATCACTGCGAAGAAGCGGGACATCTCGATCGAGGCGGCAAGAACCGAGCGCATGGCGAGCGTGCCGGCCAAGCGATTCGGCACGGCGGCCGAGTTCGGCGCGGCTTGCGCCTTTTTGTGCTCGGCGCAGGCCGGCTATATCACCGGGCAGAGCCTGCTCATCGATGGTGGGGTCTATCCTGGAGTGCTGTGACAACCCCGGTGATTCCGGGAGTGCGGGCTTCGTCCGGGGCCGGAATGGCGTGGCAGCCCTTATTGCCTTGGCATGCCCCAAACGCGAACGAGGCCAGCTGAGCCGGCCCCGTCGCACCCCCCAATTAAACCCGATAACCCGGCAAGACCCTGAGGAGAGGACTTGCCATCGTGTCGGCCCCTGAACCCGCGTCGCTTGCAGCTAGGCGCGCGGACTAGGTGCATGACGCTAATCTGTCCGCGCAGAGCGCCCATTGCAAACGAAAACGCCGCGTAAATGGGCGTGCTTGGACGATATCCGCGCATCTGTTGCCCATAGGCAACAGCTATAGAGGGCGCGACACGTCTGTGGGGCACAGTTATGGGATGCGCCGCTTCCTTGCCCCTCGGGAGGACCCGACGCATCATTGGCGGCCCTGGTACCTCCCGGCGCCAACTGGCCTCAAATCCCCAAGGAGAATCCATGAAGCTCGTCCGCTTCGGCCCAAGCGGCCGCGAAAAGCCTGGAATCCTCGATTCGAAAGGACGCATCCGCGACCTCTCGAAAGTAGTGCCGGATATCGCCGGCGAGGCGCTCTCTCCCAAAGGGCTCGCCAAGATTCGCAAGGCGGCGATCGACAAGCTGCCGCTCGTTCGCAGCAATCCGCGCCTCGGCCCCTGCGTCGGCGGGGTCGGCAATCTCATCGCCATCGGCCTCAACTATTCCGACCACGCGGCCGAGACCGGCGCGCCTGTTCCCAAAGAGCCGATCATCTTCAACAAGGTGACGTCCTGCATCTGCGGGCCGAACGACAATACGGTCATCCCAAAGGATTCGAACAAGCTCGATTGGGAGGTCGAGCTTGCCATCGTCATCGGGCAGCGCGCACGTTATTTGTCGAAAGACAAGGCGCTGGATGTCGTTGCCGGCTATTGCCTGGCGAACGACGTATCCGAGCGGGTCTTTCAGCTCGAGCGCACCGGGCAATGGATCAAAGGCAAAAGCGCCGAGAGTTTTGGCCCGCTGGGCCCGTGGCTGGTTACCAAGGATGAGATCAGGGATCCGCAGCGCTTGAGCATGTGGCTCGACGTCAACGGCGAGAAGCGCCAGCGCGGCAACACCAACACCATGATTTTCGATTGCCGGCATCTCGTCTGGTGCTGCTCGCAGTACTTCGTGCTGGAGCCGGGCGACGTCATCCTCACTGGCACGCCGCCCGGCGTCGGGCTCGGCATGAAGCCGGAGCCGAAATTTCTCAAGTCCGGCGATGTGGTCACGCTGGGCATTGATGGGCTCGGCGAGCAGCGGCAGAAAGTGGTGAAGGCGAAGATCTAGATTCGCTGCCGCGAGGTCGATGCCTGTTCCTCACCACCAGGCGTGGAAATGGTGCGTCGGGCCGCGACCTGACCCGATCTTGATGCGGTCCCCGGCAAGAAGCGCATCCGTCACGTAGCGCTTGGCGGCGCCCACCGCCTCGCTCAGGCCAAGCCCCTTGGCGAGACCGGCGGCGATTGCCGAGGAAAGCGTGCAGCCGGTGCCGTGGGTATTTTCCGTCGCGATCCGGTCGGCAGCGAGGCGGGTGAATGTGTTGGGCCCGATCAGAAGATCGACGCTCTCGGCGTCGCTGCCGTGACCGCCTTTGATGAGAACCGCCTGCGGCCCCAGCGCAAGCAAGCGCTCACCTTGCTCACGCATCTCCGCCTCGTTGCGGGCGGTCGGGGCCTCGAGCAGCGCCGCCGCTTCCGGCAGATTCGGTGTGATAACGAGCGCCCGCGGGATGAGCGCACGCTTGAGCACATCGACCGCGTCCGCGGCAAGAAGCTTGTCTCCCGAGGCTGCGACCATGACCGGATCGACGACCACCTTGCTCTGCCGCCACCGCTCAAGCCCCGCCGCAATCGCTTCGATGACCGCGCGCTGAGATACCATTCCGATCTTGACCGCGTCGATATCGAGGTCGGAGAAAACCGCATCCATTTGCGCGGTGACGAAGTCCGCCGGCACGTTGTGGATCGCGCTCACCCCCTTCGTGTTCTGCGCGGTCAGTGCGGTGATAACCGAGGCGCCATAGACGCCGAGCGCCGAGAATGTTTTGAGATCGGCCTGGATGCCGGCGCCGCCGCCCGAATCCGAGCCGGCGATGGTGAGCGCAATCGGCGTCATGCTCGCCCCCGCTGTGCGAGCGCGTCGTCCACCACACCACGCAGTTGCCGGGCGGCGGCGCGCGGGTCGTCCTTGAGGGAGAGCGCCGAGATCACGGCAACGCCATCGGCGCCGGCAGCGATGACCTCGCCGGCATTGCCGGCGTCGATTCCGGCAATGGCGCACAGCGGGAATTCGGGGGAGCGCCGACGAAACACGCCCACGATGCGGCTCAATCCAGTGGGGCCGATCGGCGGGTCTGGATTGTCCTTCGAAGAGGTCGCAAACACGCCGCCGATGCCGGCATAGTCGAGAAGCTCGATCGGCGCCGCCTCGGCCTGCTCGGCGGTCTTGACCGAAAGTCCGATGATCGCGTCAGCGCCGAGAATCCGGCGCGCGTCCTCGGCCGCCATGTCCTCCTGCCCGACATGCGCGCCGTCAGCGCCCGACGCGAGCGCAACGTCGATGCGATCATTGATCAACAACGGCACGCCGAGCGGCGCCAATGCCGCCTTGATGGCCCGCGCGCGATCGACCATGCGCCGCGTGTCGGTGTGCTTGTCCCGCAGCTGCACCAGCGTCGCGCCACCCTGCGCGGCGAGCCGTGCGAGTACCGCGAGATCGCGACCGTTGGCGCGTTCGGGATCGACCAGTGCATAGAGGCGAAGGTCAACGCGCATCATAATATGGCTTCGCTCAATTCCACGAACATTCCCGCCCACGTCTGAAGATACCATGAGCTGTCGGCCCTTGCCTCCTGCACGCGTATTTGCTGGATTGCGCCGGGCGGCCGAGCGCCGCACGGAGGCGCGCATGGTCCCCTTCTTCGTCCAGATCAAGTGCCAACTCGGCAAATCCTACGAGGTCGCGAACAAGCTCGCCGACGCCGAGCTCGCATCCGAGATCTATTCGACCGCCGGAGATTACGACCTGCTGGTGAAGTTCTACGTCGAGGAGAAGACCGACATCGGCCATTTCGTCAACGAGAAGGTGCAGACGATCTCGGGCATCCAAGATACGCGCACCATCATCACCTTCAAGGCGTTTTGACATCGCCCTCGCGCTCGCTTGCCGCGCCATCGCAATAAGCAACGTGCGGTTTGCCTCGAGCATCATCGCGTGTAGTTGCAGCACGTAAGCGCCGCGGACTCGCTACGCTCCCCCGCCTTGTTGCACGGTTGCATTCTGACGCCCTCCCAAATCAGGAAGGCGCGTTATGGATGCTTGGGGCCTTGGACCGGCGGCAGCGATTTGAGGTAGGCAGCGATGGCGCTGCGATCTTCGGGGGAAAGCTTCGAAACGTTGTCCACCACCGCCGCCATGGGGCCGGCGATCGTATCCCCGTTGGGTAAGTCGCCGGTTTCGAGGATGTGCTCCACGTCGCTTTTCGAGTAATCGCCGATTCCCACCGGTGTGATGTTGGGCACCCAACCGTCGCCGCCTTCCGGATCGGGACCGCCGGCGAAGCGCTGGCTCGAGATGATGGCGCCCAGGAAATTGCGAGTACTATGGCACTCGGCGCAATGGCCTGCTGCGTTGACCAGATAGGCGCCGCGATTGAGCTGCACCGACTTGGACGGGTCGGGTTTGAACGGCTCCCCGTCCAGAAACAGGAATTTCCACCCTCCGACCATGCGGCGGATGTTGAGATAGAATGGGAGCTCGTGCTCGCGCGTCTTGCCTTTCACCGGCGGCAGCGTTTTGAGATAGGCGAAGAGATCGCGCGCGTCCTCCATCTTCATGCGCTGGTAGGAGGTGTAGGGGAAAACCGGATAGTAGTGCCTGCCGCCGGGCGAGGTTCCCTTCCACATGGCGGTGACGAAGTCCGCTTCGCTCCAGCCGCCGATGCCGTCGTCGCGGTCAGGTGAGATGTTCGGCGGGAAAAACGTGCCGAACGGCGTTTTGAGACCGAGCCCGCCGCCGAGCTGCGTCTTATCTTGGTGGTTCGGCGTCGCATGGCACGTTGCGCAGCCACCCGCATGGAACATTGTTTTGCCGTTGTCGAGATTGGGCGCGTAGGGCACAAGCGCACCCGCCGGAATCGTTGCGGGAATGGTGACCACCCAAAGCGCAGCGGCCCCAACCACCGCGACGATCACCGCGAGCATTGCGAGCTTGCGCAACATCAAGGCGCATGTTCCGGCGGACAGAGCGGCAGCAAAACGAAAGGCCGTCTCTTGATCGCGATTCGCGCCAAGCGATTACGACGTCCGCTTGCGGTAGGTTCGATGGCACCCGATGCAATTCTGGCGCACTTCGGTCAATTGAACCTTGAGGCTGTCGAGGTCGTTGATTGCGCCGATCGCCGCCTTCGAGTCGCTCGCGAGCTTGGCGAACCTCGCCGTGAAGTCGGCCTTGTTCTCCCAAACCGCGGGCAGTGCCGCGGTATCGCCGTCCTTGGACCCATCAGGAAATAGCGCCAGTGCCTTCTCGCCTGCCTCGGCAAATGTCGCGAGTGCTTTCTTCGCGTCTTCGAGATCGAACGGCCGCTTGGCCTGTACCATGTCGATCACAATGCGTTCTTGCTCCCCGTTGGTCTTCATCAGAGCCTTGCGCTGCTGCACCGGATTCGACTGGGCTATCGCCACGGTCACGCCAACGGCAGCAACGGCCATTGCCAGGACGGTTCGGATCATATTTCTTCATCCCTCTCTTGGTTTGGCATCCCGCGGCGAACGGCGCGGAGCGGTGGCCTCGCGTAGTGTCAGTCCTCATTCCGGCCACGTCACCTCGGCGGTGCGAGCGGCGTATGCGGCTTGCTATAAGACACTTGCTTTGATGTTTTTATTCCTGACGGAAAGAGAGGCCGACCCTGCTCACGGCGATCAGAATGCCCGCGACTTCAGCAACCGGGGCCGCAAGGCGTATGGACCCTTACGCGGCGCCGGCGGAGGCCAACCGTTCCTGCGGCTCGGTAAGCGCCGCATCGACCGCGGTGTCAAAAATAGCGGACATGCTCGCCGCATCTGCAACGGTGCGCACGGTCATGGGACATGGCCGCGAATGACGATCTCCCTCGACGGCAGCCCGCTCGGCGCGAGCCCGGCGGTTTTCAGCGCTTCGTCCGACAGAACGACCTGGCATTCGAGCTCCTTCGTCAGCTCTTCCAGCCGCGCCGTGACGTTGACCGTGTCTCCCAGCGCCGTGAATACAACCGTATCGCGATAGCCGATGTCGCCGGTAATCACCTCTCCTGCGTGGACGCCGATCCCGAAGCGGATTGGATTGCGCTCGGCTTCGGCGAACATCTTGTTCAGATGGTCCACATTGCCGGCAACCATCGCGGCAGCATTGAGCGCCTGCCGGCAAGCCGTCGCCCGATCGGTATTGAGCCCGAACAAAGCCAAAAGCCCGTCGCCGACATACTGGTTCGGCTGGCCACCAGCCTCCATTACTGCTTGCGAGACCGCCGCCAGGAAGCGGTTGACGATGAACACGGTATCGAAAGGCAACCGCTTTTGCGCCATTTCGGTTGAGCCGCGCATGTCGACGAACATGCACGCGAGATAACGTTCTTCGCTCAGGTGAGTCTGGCTCTTGCCGTAGACAAAGGACGTGTCCGCCTGCGGCGGGAGAATGGGCACCAGCGAAATGTCGCTTTGCGGCCGCAATTGGCAGGCCAGACGGACCGCAGGATCGGCGCTGGCGCCGACGCGCTCCAGCACGAAGACTTCTCTCGTCGACGGCCGCGGCAACCTGCTGCGATCGCCATGGACGCGAATCCGGCAGGTAGAGCAGCGCCCCTTGCCGCCGCAGACGCTCGCATGCGGTAACCGGTAGCGAAAGCTCGCCTCGAGCACGCTCAAGCCCTTGGGCACGCGGATCGTCCGGTCCGGATAGGTCAGGCGAATCATGCCGCGGCGCCGCTCCCTGAGGACGCGAACCCCGCGCGCCAGGAAAACCAAACCGATCGCGCCGGCATAGGCGAGCAGGAAATTGTTACGGATATTCTCGAGCGTGGCCCGTTGTGCCGGCGTTCCGATGCGCGCGGGACTTCGCCACTCGGCCACCTGTTCTGGCTGCTGGGCCAATTGCAGGACAACTTGCCCCTGCTGGTAGAATCCGAGCAGCGCAAGAGAGGGAAGCATAACCGCGCCGACGAGCAGCAGAGGCGCAATCCGCGGAAAGAACGACCGCAGACGCAGCCACAGATATATCCCGATACAGCCGTGAATCCAGGCAACGAGCAGAACCGTGACCTGCATCACGCCGAAATCGGGCCTTACCAGCCACAGATTATACAGGGTCTGCCCATAACTTTTCTGCAGCCCCCACAGCTCGGGTCCGAGCCGCTGGCCTATGGCATGCGTGCAAAGCAGCGCCGGAATACTAAGCCCGAAGATGAGCTGCACAGCCTCCGTCACTTTCCATTTGAAATTCCGGCGCTGGTAGAGCGCCCACAGTCCAAGCGATCCATGGATCGCGAGAGCGGGATAGAGCAGCAGCGTTCCGGGCAGGCTCCGCCACAACGCCATGTGGAACCAAAGGCCGTACTCCATGGCGGCGAGCGAAATATTGCCCAACGAATGATGAAATGACTGAGCAGATAGGAGAAAAGGACAAGGCCGGCGGCGAGACGAACCTGCCTCACGCCGATGCTGCGCAGAAATGTGCGCGGATTAAAGCCGGCAGTGACCTGATCCAATCGCTCCTCCGAGAAGATGATTGCGCTTGCCGGGGTCTGGTCGCCGTGGACCCCTGCGCCCAGCGTGGTGGGGAGACCGAGGATGGAAGTCGAGACTCTCCGGGCAGCATAACCGCTTTCCTTACGCGGACCAATATCCTGCTGTCAGTGAATGGCTGCAAACCGGGCACCGAACATACGATCGCGCGCTGATATGGTCGGCGACGTAGCGGCCGGCGCCGCGGAGGAGCGCATCGTCCTCCTTACGCGTGACCGCCGCGCCGAAGCCGAATTTGCTCGGCGGCATGGCCGCACCTATTCTGCCGGCGCGGCTCGCGCCGCCGGCGCGCCGCGGCGCATCTTTTCCGCGATCCAGCGGCAGACCACGTAGAAGATCGGCGTGAAAATGAGCCCGAATGCCGTCACGCCGATCATGCCGGCAAACACCGCAGTACCCAACATCTGTCGCAGCTCCGCTCCGGCCCCGATCGCCCATACGAGCGGCATGACGCCGAAAATGAAGGCGAGCGAGGTCATCAGGATGGGCCGCAGCCGCAGCCGCGCCGCTTCCACGGCCGCGGCAAAGCGGTCGCGGCCTTGATCCTCGAGCTGTTTGGCAAACTCCACGATCAGAATCGCGTTCTTGGCGGCGAGCCCGATCAGCACGACGAATCCCACTTGGGTGAGAATATTGTTGTCCTGTCCGCGCAGGATCACGCCGCTAATCGCGGCAACGAGGCACATCGGCACGATCATGATCACGGCAAGCGGAAGCGTCACGCTTTCGAATTGCGCGGCGAGCACGAGGAAGACGAACACGACGGCGAGCGCAAAGGCAAACATCGCGGTGTTTCCCGCCCTCACCTGCTGGAACGCGAGCGTCGTCCACTCATAACCGAAGCCGTCGGGCAGGGTCTCGGCGGCGAGCTTTTGCATGATGTCAATGGCTTGCCCTTGCGAATATCCGGCGGCGGGCGCGCCGTCGACCTCGGCGGCGGGGTAAAGGTCGTGACGCGGCACTCGGTACGGTCCGGCAATATTCCTCACGGTGGTGAACGAGCCAAGCGGCACCGTACTGCCAGCCGAATTGCGCACGCGAATATTCAAAATATCCTTAGGATCCATGCGATAGGGCGCGTCGGCCTGGGCGGTCACGCGGAACGTCTTGCCGAACAGGTTGAAGTCGTTGACGTAGGCCGAGCCGATATACACCTGCAGCGCGGCGAAACCCTCCGGCACGCTGATCCCGAGGAGTTGCGGCTTGGTGCGATCGATGTCGAGATAGAACTGCGGCGTCGAATTCTCGAACAAGGTGAACACCTGGCTGAGGCCCGGCGTTTGCGCGGCTTTGCTCATCATCGCGGTTGCGGCTTCGACCAAAGCTTGCGAACCGCGGCTTTGGCGGTCTTCCACCATCATCCGGAAGCCGCCGGTATTGCCGATGCCCGCGATCGGCGGCGGCTGCACCACCAGGACCAGGCCCTCCTGGATGCCGGAGAGCCGCTTGAGTAGCTCACCCGTGATCCCCGCAGCGGATAGCTTGGGATCGCGCGCGCGATTGGCCCAATCCTCGAGGATCAGAAACACCGCGCCGGAATTCGGCGCATTGGTGAAGCTCGCGCCACTAAATCCGACGATGCTGACGGCGTGCGCGATGCCGGGCGTGTGCAGACAGATCTCGACCACCCGCCGCTGAACCTCGTCAGTGCGAGCCAAGGAGGAGCCGGGAGGCAACTGCAGTACCCCGATGAGATAGCCGCGGTCGACCTGCGGAATGAACCCGAGCGGCGTATTGCGGAATTCATTGAGCCCGTAGCCCAGGATGGCGACGTAGAGGACAAGCATGAGGCCGACAATGCGTACCGCGCGGCCGATCAGCCAATGATGGCCGCCGGCGAAACGATCAAATCCCCAGTTGAAGGCGGAGAAAAAAGCGCGCATCGGCCGCGCCCACCAGGCTACGTGCGGCTGCCGCGCCCGTGGTTTGAGCAGGAGCGCGCACATGGCCGGCGACAGCGTCAGCGACACGATCAGCGAGATGATGGTGGCGGCGGCAATCGTCAGCGCGAATTGACGATAGAATTGCCCGGAAATGCCGGTGATGAAGATCGAGGGCACGAACACCGCGCACAACACGAGTGCAATCGCGATCAAGGCTTCCCCGACCTCGTCCATGCTCTTGTAGGCCGCCGCGCGCGGATCGAGTCCGGCCTCGATATTGCGCTCAACGTTCTCCACCACGACGATCGCATCGTCGACCACAATGCCGATCGCGAGCACCAGCCCGAACAGGGAAAGATTGTTCAGCGTGAAGCCGAACATCGACATGAAAAAGAACGTGCCGACCAGCGAGACAGGAATGGCGACGATGGGAATGACCGCCGCGCGCCACGTCTGCAGGAACAAGATCACGACGAGCACGACAAGAATGATCGCCTCGAGGATCGTTTCCGTGACAGCGTCAACGGACTGCTTGATGAATTGGGTCGGATTATAGACGATTGTGTATTTGAGGCCGGCAGGAAAGCCACTCGACAATTGGTCCATCGTGTCGATGATGTTTTTCGCCGTCGCGAGCGCGTTCGAGCCCGGCCGCTGGAAGATGCCCAGCGCCACCGCGGGATCGCGGTCGAGATACGAATTGGTCGAGTAGTCCTGTGCCGCCAGTTCGATGCGAGCCACGTCGCGCAACCGCACCACGGCGCTCGCAGTCTGCTTGACGACGACGTTATAGAACTCGTCGGGATTGGCGAGACGCCCCAGCGTCTGCACCGCGATCTGAAACGCGCCCTGACGGGGGATCGGCGGCTGATCGAGCACACCGGAGGCGACCTGGACGTTTTGGCCCTGGAGCGCCAGAACCACGTCAGTTGCGGTCAAGCCCACCGTCTGCAGGCGGTCGGGATCGACCCAGATGCGCATCGAGTAATCGCGGCTGCCGAAGACGGTGATCGAGCCAACCCCGTCAATGCGGGTGAGAATGTCGGTGATCGAGAGCGTCGCGTAATTCGAGATGAACAACGTATCGCGCGAGTCGTCGGGCGAGTAGAGGTGGACCACCATCATCAGATCGGGCGACTTTTTGGTCACAGTCACCCCGATGTTGCGCACCTCGCCCGGCAGGCGCGGCTGCGCGATGGCAACCCGGTTCTGCACTTGCACCTGCGCGATATCGAGGCTGGTGCCGAGCTCGAAGCTCACGTCGATGGAAAAGCGGCCGTCCGCCGTCGAATTCGAGGACATGTAGATCACGTTCTCGACGCCGTTGATCTGCTGCTCGATCGGCGTGACCACGGTCGTGGCGACGATATCCGCGTTGGCGCCGGGATATTGGCCGGAGACGTTGATGGTCGGCGGCGCGATCTCCGGATATTGCGTCACCGGCAAGCGCGAATACGACACCCCGCCGATGATCAAGAAGACGATTGAAACGACCGCAGCGAAGATCGGCCGATCGATGAAAAAGTGCGAAATGCGCATAACGCGGGCGTCGTTCAGTCGGTCTTGTCGGCCGCTTTCGCAGCAGGGACGCTCGCTTGCGGCGATGCCGGCTGCTCGTCAGGCGTTACCTTCTGCCCCTGGCGCACCCGCATCAAACCGTTGACCACCACGCGATCGCCGGCCGAGAGCCCATCCTTGATCACCCGCAGGTCATCGACCAGCTGGCCAAGCGTCACGTAACGCAGCCGCGCAACATTGTCTTGATCGATCACGTAGACGAATTTGCGCGCCTGCTCCGAGCCGATGGCCGCGTCCGGAAGCATCAGCGCTTGATATGGCGCGGAGGCCGGCACCTGCACGCGCGCGAACATGCCGGGTGTGAACAGGTTATCGGCATTGCTCAACTGCGCACGCCCCCGGATCGTGCCGGTCGCCCGGTCGATGACGTTGTCGACGAAATCCATCCGGCCCGCATGCGAGAAGTCGGTCTCGTCGAGCCGAGACCACCCACCTCACTGCTGCCGCTCGCCAGCCGCTGGTAGCGCAGCAGGGCTCCCTCATCAAAGGTGAACTCGAAACGAATGGGATCGATCGAGACGATCGTTGCGAGCAAGGTGGTGTTGCCGCCGGCGCCTCCGGTCACCAGGTTGCCCTGCGTCACGCGGCGGTCGCCGATGCGGCCCGTGATTGGCGCCCGCAGCTCGGTGTATTCGAGATCGAGCTCGGCCTGCCGGACCATAGCCTCGTTGGCCGCCACCGAGGCCTGGGCGTTGCGGAAGGCTTGGGCGCGCTGCTCGTAAATCTGCTCGCTGATGGTGCGCTCGCGCACAAGCTGCTGCCCGCGCGCCAAGTCCGACTGCGTGAAGACGACATTCGATTTTGCCGTCTCCAGATTGGCGCGCGCCTGATCGAGAGTGTTCTGGAACGGCCGCTTATCGATGGTGAACAAGAGATCGCGCTGTTTGACGATCTGCCCGTCGCTGAAATGAATACGGTCGAGGTAGCCCGACACTCGCGC
>VAZQ01000344.1:21059-29047 GCA_005883115.1 Alphaproteobacteria bacterium
TTTGATCGGGTGGGCGACAGTCACCTTGGGCGGCGAAGCCGTTGCCTGCTTCTGACTCTCGCCGCAGCCCGCGAGCAGGCACGCTAAGGCGATCGCAGCGGTAGCGAGGGGTCGGAGGGATGGCGACATGAGGCTCGAGCGACAAATCATGCCAAATAGGGGCTATATAGAGGCGGGACCCTCGGCACCGGATAGCGGTCGCGCGTTTGTGAAGCGTCCCGTCACTCTTTCCCGCTGGCCTCACGCACCCCATATCCGCCATTACGTCTCAAGTCCACCAATCACCTGCGCATGATGCGAGCCATGTGGTTTCGCAAGGCGCGGCGGCCACTGCCATGCTCGACCGACCTACGACTAATCTCGCCAGTCCGTCCCCCATTCCGCCCGATGACCAGGCGCTGCTGGACGCCTATTCCCGGGCCGTCATCGACGTGGTCGAGCGCGTCGGCCCGGCCGTCGTGCGGCTCGATGTGGCATCCGAGCGGCGGAGCGACGGCACCGGATCAGGCGTCGTGGTCGCACCGGACGGCCTCGTGCTCACCAACAGCCACGTGGTCGGGAACGCCACCCGCGTGACCGCGACCACGGTCGATGGCCGAAGCTTGACCGCACGGGTGGTCGGGGATGACCCCGATACCGACCTCGCCTTGGTGCGTGTCGATGCCCCGGACCCCGATACCGACCTCGCCTTGGTGCGTGTCGACGCCCCGCTGACGTTGCCCGCGGCGCCGCTCGGCAATTCCAAACTGCTCAAGCGCGGCCAATTGGTGATTGCCATCGGCAATCCGCTCGGTTTCGAGTCGACGGTGACAACGGGTGTGGTTTCCGCGCTCGGCCGATCGCTGCGGGCGCGCTCCGGGCGGCTGATCGACGACGTGATCCAGACCGATGCCGCGCTCAATCCCGGCAATTCGGGTGGGCCGCTCGTCTCCTCCCATGGCGAGGTTGTCGGGATCAACACGGCGCTGATCGTGGGCGCCCAGGGTATCTGCTTTGCGGTTGCATCCAACACCGCGAGCTTTGTGCTGGGCGAACTGGTGCGACACGGCAGGGTACGGCGCGCCTATATCGGCATCGCGGCCCAGCAATTCGCGCTTTCGCGACGCCGGCGGCATGCAGCCGGACTCGCGCAGGAGAGCGCGGTGATAGTCGCGAGCATCGAACCCGGCAGCCCCGCCGAACGAGCAGGGCTGCTCGCCGGCGACATCATTTTGGCGCTGGACGCCGTCGCCATCACCGGCGCAGACGATCTCATCCGCGTGCTCGCCGGCGATAAGATAGACCGCACCATCCAGCTCGAGGTGCTGCACAACGGCAGCCGGCGCGTGCTGTCGCTCGTCCCGCACGAGCGCGTGCATCGCGGCTGATCAATCCGGCTGCAGCGGCGGCCGCATCGGGAGCGGATGTTTTCGTGCCCGCAGCGCCGCCAGCCATTCTTTGCCGAACAGCGCGAAAATGGCGGCGGCGTAGACCACGCCTCCCATCATGGCGAGCACCGCAAGCGTGCTTTCGTCCCGCCAGGAGGTCCAGCCTGCAAATAGCTCCGCCACCGGACCTCGCGCCAGCAAAAGCACCGCCGCGAGCGCAATAGCGGCCGCGGTCAGCCTTAGCATCGCGCTTCGCAAAGCCGGATCGAGCACGAGGTGGCCGCGCCGGGCGGCGAACCAAATGACGAGGCCGAGATTGAGCCAAGCACCGATCGACGTGGCGAGCGCAAGCCCGACCTGCGCCAGCGCGGTGAAGGAATAGAAGAGAGCCTTGAAGGCGACATTGACCGCCACTGCGGTGAGCGAAGCCTTGACCGGGGTTGCCGTATCACCGCGGGCGAGAAAGGTCGCGGTCACGCTGCGGATCAGCACGAACGGCAGCAAGCCGAGAGCATAGGCGACAAGGGTCTGCCAGGCGGCGGTGGCGTCGGCAGCCGTGAACTTTCCCCGCATGAACAGCGCGCGCATGATGAGGTCGGGAAGGATCAGAAACGCTACGAGGCAGGGAATCGTTAAGAGGAGCGTGAGCTCGATGGCGCGGCGCTGTGCCCGGCGCGCGCCCACTTCGTCACCGGCTGCGATGCGGCTCGCCATTTCCGGCAAGAGCACGGTCCCCACGGCAATGCCGACGACCCCGATCGGCAGCTGGTTGAGCCGATCGGCATAATAGAGCGCGGAAAGCGCGCCGGCAGCGAGGAAGCTAGCGATCACGGTGTCGGCGAACAGCGCGATCTGCGTGCCGGCCGAGCCGATGGTCGCGGGGGCGAGCGCGTTGAAGAAGCGTTTGACATCTTCGTCCCATTTCGGCCAACGGAATACCGTCAGAACGCCGTTGCGCAGCGTATCGCCGCCGACCAGCAGCGCCTCGAGAACGCCGGCGATCAACACGCCCCAGGCGGCGGCATGTCCAGGCGTCGGAAACAACACCGCCACCGCGAGCGCCGCCATCATCGCCACATTGAGCAGAATGGGCGCTGCCGCGGCCGCCGCGAAGCGCGCCAGCGCGTTGAGAATGCCGCCGTAAAGCGTCACCAACGACATGAGCAGAAGATAGGGGAATGTGATCCAAGTGAGCTCAACAGCGAGCGCAAAACGGCCGGGAACTTCGGAGCGGCCAGGGGCGAGAAGCGAAATCACCGCCGGTGTGAGGAGCAGTGCAAGCAGAACCAGAACACCGCCCAAGCCGAAAAGGATGGTAAATACGCGATCGGCGAAAAGTTGTGCCGGACCCGGCCCGCCCTGTTCGCGGATGCGTGCATAGGCGGGGACAAAAGCTGCGTTGAATGCGCCTTCGGCGAAGATCGCGCGGAAGTGATTCGGAAGCCGCAGCGCGACAAAGAAGGCATCCGCGACCGGCCCCGCTCCGAGCACGGCCGCTAGCACTACGTCGCGGAAAAAGCCCGTGACCCGCGATAGCAGCGTGAAACCGCCGACGGTGAAGATGCGTCCAATCATCAGCCGGCCCGCCTCCGTCCTGCTGCGAAGTCGCGAGAATCAAGCCCGATTATAATCGGCTGGGTTCCGATGGAGGCGGCGAGCGGACGGAAAAGCTGATCCCTTCAGATGGCCAGCGCGCCCCACACGGCGTCGATGATGCGATCCTGGGTCGCCGCGTCGAGATAGGCGTGCATGGGCAAGCTGATCACTTCGTCGGCCAAGCGTTCGCTCACCGGCGCACCGCCAGCTGCGACAGGAAAGCGCTGGTAAGGCTCTTGGCGATGCAGCGGGATCGGATAGTGGACGGCGGTCGGAATACCGCAGGCCTTGAGCGCATCCGCGAGCCCATCGCGCCGGCCGGGCGCAACGCGAATGGTGTATTGCGCCCAGACCGAGGTTGAGCCCGGCGCCAGCCTGGGAACAGTCGCGACGTCGGCAAGCCGCGCGGAATAGCGGCGGGCGATGCGTTCGCGCGCCAGAAGCTCCTCGGGGAAAAGCTTTAGTTTTTCCAACAGCACGGCTGCTTGGATCGTGTCCATCCTGCCGTTGAGCCCGATACGCACGCAATCGTACTTGCCGCGCCCCTCCCCGTGCACGCGAAGGCTGCGAATGACCTGCGCAAGCTCCTCGTCATCGGTGATGACGGCCCCTCCGTCGCCGTAGCAGCCGAGCGGCTTGGCCGGAAAGAAACTCGTTGCAGTTGCCGGCGCGAGTACGCCGAGGCGGCGATTCTTGTAGGTCGCGCCGAAGGCCTGAGCGGCGTCATCGAGGACGAAAAGGCTTTCCGCGTCGGCGATTGGCATAATGCGGTCGTAATCAGCGGGCTGCCCGAAAAGGTCGACGGGTATGACGGCTTTGGGACGAAGCCCTGCCTCGCGCGCCGCCGCGCACGCCCGCTGCAGGCTCGCGGGATCCAGATTGAAGCTCTTTTCCTCCACGTCGGCGAATACCGGCGTGGCGCCGACGAGCGCGATGACCTCTGCAGTCGCGGTGAAAGTAAAGCTGGGGCAGATCACTGCGTCGCCAGGCCCTATCCCTTGTGCCATCAGCACCAAGATCAGCGCATCGGTTCCGCTCGCGCACGTCACCACGTGGCGCGCGCCGCAGAACTCCGCGAGCTTGGTTTCGAGCGCGCGCACCTCCGGGCCGAGGATGAATTGGCAATGCGCGAGCACACGGGCGATCGCCTCGTCAATCGAACGCCCCAAGCGTCGCCGCTGCGCCGCAAGGTCGATGAATGGGATCGAAACGGGATCGAGGCGAGCAGCGTGCTGGTTCATCGACGAAGGGTGATTATCAGCGAGGTAGCCGTGTCAACCGGTCAGCCGCCGCGGACCCCCCCGGCGGCGGCTCACGCTCGCCAAGGCACGATGCTCGAGGCAGCGGATGGCGATTTCGAGGCTCGCCACGCCCTCCTCGCCCGTCACGGCTGGCTCCCTGCCGTCGCGGATCGCAGCGACGAAGGCTTGTAGCTCGGCCCGCAACGGCTCGGCGTGGCCGACCGAGAGGTGGCGCATCGAATAGCTGCCATCGGGCTGGAAACCGAAACACTCGGTGACCTGCCGCGTCAGCAGGTCCCCCATGACGTATTTGTTGCGCGTCGCGATCGTAACGTTGCGCGCCTTGAACGGGGTCAGCCAATTGGTGTTGATGTGCGCGAGTACCCCGGAGGTGGTGCGGAACTGCAACAGCGCGATGTCCTCACGTTCCGCGACCGCATTCGACAATTGCGGCTGCACGTCGGCGATCTCGGAGTCGGTGAACCAACGAATGAGATCGATATCGTGCACGGCAAGGTCGATAACCACGCCGACGTTGGACATGCGTGGGGGAAATGGTCCGACTCGGGTGATTGCGATGGAAAGAATGTCCTCGCCGCAGATCGCGTCCTTAAGCGCTTCGACGGTCGGGTTGAACCGCTCGACGTGGCCCACCATCAAAGCGACGCGGGCGTGCCGTGCTGCGGCGATGATTGCACGGCCCTCTTCCACCGAAGGTGCGATCGGCTTCTCCACCAGGACATGAACGCCGCGCTTGATGCAGCAAAGCGCCAGTTCTCGATGCAGATGCGTGGGGGCAGCGATGGTGACGGCATCGACACCTTCCGCCAGCAACGGCTCCACTGCATTGAATGACGGGCACCCGAGGGCCTCCGCAACGAAGTGGCGCTGCTTGTCGTCGGGGTCGGCCACGCCCACGAGCTTCACACCCGGGAGATCGGCAAAGACACGGGCATGGTTGCTGCCCATTACGCCGACCCCTACCACGCCGACGCGTAGCAGACGGTCCGCGTCGCGTGTCGCGACATGCACCATGATGGACGAGGTCCCCCCTGCCGGCTCGCGAAACGAATCCCTCCTAGCATGCCGGAAGGCGGCTGGCGATGCCCCCGCAAGGGGCTGTGGACACGTTTTGAATCAAAGAGTTACATGCCTCAGGGCCGTTATCGAAACTTTTATGTCAGGCCTTTCGGCGAAACTGGAGGAACCAGTCGACGAAACGGCGGATGCCCTCGCCGATCGGCGTATCGGGCCTAAACCCGACAGCGCGTTCGAGATCGGCGGCATCCGCGCAGGTCTGCGGAACATCGCCCGGCTGCATCGGAAGCAGCTCCCGGACCGCCGGCTTGCCGAGGGCCTCCTCGATGAGCCGCACGACCTCGGTCACCTCGACCGGTTTGCTATTGCCGACATTGTAGACCCGCCAAGGCGCCAGACTGGTTGCAGCGTCATTCTGGGACCTGGCGGGATTCGGCGCCGGCGGGCACCGCACGAGGCGCACGACCGCTTCAACTGCGTCGTCGACATAGGTGAAGTCCCGGCGCATGTGACCGTTGTTGAATAGCTTGATCGGCCGATTCTCAAGGATCGCTTCGGTGAACAGCCACATGGCCATGTCCGGACGCCCCCACGGGCCATAGACCGTGAAGAATCGCAGACCCGTCGCCGGCAGGGCAAACAGATGCGCATAGGCGTGGGCCATCAGCTCGTTTGCCCTCTTGGTCGCGCCGTAGAGACTCAAGGGATGGTCGACATTGTCGGAAACGCGAAACGGCACGCGGCTGTTCGCGCCGTAGACCGACGAAGACGAGGCATAAACCAGATGCCGGCATTCGGCGTGCCGGCATCCCTCAAGCACATTGAGGAAGCCCGTGATATTGGCGTCGACATAGGCGTGTGGATCGATCAAGGAATGACGCACGCCGGCTTGCGCAGCGAGATGCACGACGGCGGGAAATCGATGCGCAGCAAACAATTGGGTGATCGATTGCCGGTCTGCGATGTCGATCCTCTCGAACTTGAATTTCGAGAACGCCTCGAGGTTCTTGATCCTGACCTGCTTCAGGTGCGGATCGTAATAGGCATTGAGGTTGTCGACGCCCACCACGTCATGCCCCTGCACCAACAAGCGGTGCGCGACATGCATGCCGATGAATCCGGCCGCCCCGGTGACGAGAACAGGCTCCTTCAAGCTAGCTCCTCGCAATGGACGCGATCATACCCTCGCCCCTTCGAGCCGCCATCGGACCGTTTGCGCTCGGCTGGTGCCGTTTGGTGCAGTATAAAACCGAAAATGCCAAGGGCCTGCGAACAATGGCCGGCGTGCACAGTGCGATGACCTTGGTTTGTCGCCGATCGGGGCCGTTGAAATGACTGATCTTGCAGGCGAGGCGGCGGCGCTGAACCGCTGGCTGTTCGATGCGGCGCTCCCACTATGGTGGCAGGAGGGCGCGGATCGCGTTCGGGGCGGGTTTCACGAGGCAATCAGTCTCGACGGCAGGCCGTTGCCACTGCCGCATCGCGCACGCGTGATCGCCCGACAAGCATTTTCCTATTGCGAAGCCGGCCGGCTCGGCTGGCATGGCCCTTGGCGCGAGGCTCAGCGCCACGCGCTCGATTACCTCCGCAACCACTTCATCGCTGCTGACACAACGATCGTCTCCGTGGTTGATCTCGATGGCAAAGTCGGCGACCCGACGTTCGATCTCTACAATCAGGCCTTCGCCCTGCTCGCTTTTGCGAGCGGCCATCGTACATTCGGGGAAGCAGCGGGCTGGCGAGGTCATGCCGTGGCGCTGCGCACGAGACTCGAGCAGTCGTACGCCCACCCGCTCGGCGGGTTTCGCGAAGATCGGGACGGGAGGCTTCCGCAACGTTCGAATCCGCACATGCACCTGCTCGAATCGGCGCTCGCCTGGCTTGCCATCGACGATGATCCAGCCTGGCGCCGCATGGCGGACGCAATTGCCATGCTTTGCCTCGAGAAATTCATTGATCCGCAGACCGGCGCTTTGGGCGAGTTCTTTGCCTCGGACTGGTCACCGGCGCCGGGCGTGGAGGGACTCATCCGCGAGCCCGGGCACCACTACGAATGGGCATTTCTGCTTCACCGTTGGGCGCAACTCACGGGGCGGAACGCGCCGGCGGCAGCGCCCAAGCTGATCGCATTCGCCGACGCTTTTGGGCTCGATGCGCGCCGCGGCGTCGCCATCAACGCCGTGCTCGCCGATGGCCGCATGCATGATTCGGTCGCGCGCTTGTGGGCGCAAGCGGAACGAATTCGTGCCTACCTCACACATGGTCGTTGCAACGCGGACGTTGCCGCAGCCATCAAAGGACTGCGGCGTTTTCTCGCCACGCCGGCCGAAGGTGTCTGGTTCAACCAACTGGGCGCCGACGATGTTTTCGTCATGGAGCCGGCGCGCGCCACCAGCCTCTATCACATCATCGGCGCGGTCACGGAGCTCTCCCACGTGCTCCCTGCCGCGGTGAGAGTCGGCTCTCCTGTATCCAAAACGCGCACCTCCGCTCCGCGCGTGATCTATCTCGTAACCGAGGACTGGTACTTCATCTCGCACCGGCTTCCGATGGCGCGCGCGGCCCGCGATTCGGGCTTCGAGGTGCACGTCGCAACTCGCATTGATCGCCATGGTGCGGCAATCGAGGCCGAAGGGTTTCAGCTGCATGGCGTCGCTTGGCGGCGCGGCAGCCTTGATCCGCGTGATCTGGTTCGAGTCGTGCGCGAAGTGCGCAAGCTCTATCGTGATCTGCGGCCCGATCTCGC
>VAZQ01000344.1:29163-29604 GCA_005883115.1 Alphaproteobacteria bacterium
GGTATTGCGAGCCTTGCTCAACCGCTCGCGGGCGGCCGTGCTGGTGCAAAATCTCGATGACCGCGCGGTGATCGAGCGGCTCGGTTTGCATCGAGACCGAATCGCGCTCATTCCTGGGTCGGGCGTCGACGTCGAGGCGATGAAGCCAGCCCCTGAGCCGTCGGGCCCGATCACCGTCGCGTTCGTCGGACGCTTGCTAGCCTCGTAAGGCATACGCACGCTGGTGGCGGCGCACGAGCTGCTGGTCCAGCGCGGCCGCGACATACAGCTCCTCATCGCCGGCCTACCGGACCCCGCCAACCCGACCTCGATTCCGCCGCAGGAGATCGAGGCGTGGACGCGGCAGCCCTATGTCAAACATCTTGGCTTCGTGGAGGACACAGGTGCGCTGTGGGCACGCGCACATATCGCGGTTCTGCCGTCGCACCGCGAAGGCTTGCC
>VAZQ01000345.1:0-7698 GCA_005883115.1 Alphaproteobacteria bacterium
CCACGCATTACTGCCACTCTCGTGGATTGGGATGCGATTGCGGTCGAGTTCGGCGCGCTTGATCCCCAAGGACCGATGGCGCCGAATCGGATGGCAGAGCTCAGCCGCGCGACCGGCGAGCGCTTTGCGAATATCGCTGCGAGCCCAGTCCCGGTGCTGCTGCCCTTCGATACGGCGGCCTTTTTGCACGACCGCGCTATAGGATCTGACGGAATTGCTGTGACGAGTCCGCCAGCTGACAACTATCTCTTTGGCTTTAATTCAGTACCCCTCTTTTATCCTGGCCCTGCGGGCTATGACGCTGTCGTTGTCGCGCACGCGCACGACATGCCCGAACTACAGCTAAGCTTTTCCGATCCGATCTACATCCACGTCGGCGGCTCGACCCTCCTTTACGAAGTCGACGAGCCCACTGGCATGATCGGATGGCCGGTACATGGTCTCGATGAGTTCCCCGGCATCCGCCGCATGTTTCTGGAAAATTACGCGCGGTACACCTTCGTACGCTACGGCGTGCCCTATGTCGTGGCGATCGAATGCTCCGACGGGGGAGCACGGTTGCGCAAAATGTCGTGCCGTGACGCCGATAAGGTCGCTGTTCGATTCCTCAAGGTGCTGCGTGTCGTTGGCGGAACGCCGCAGACGCAACCGGATACAATGACGGCCGATACAATCGATCGTCCGGTCGAGCAATCGAACGTGTTCACCTACCACAGCCCAGGCGACATACTTCCCGGCACGGGCTTTAGGCGCAGAGGCGGAGTTGCGGATTACACCGTTTATTCCAAAATCCGTTTCCCGCTCAAGGACGCGCCCGCTTTTGCCAATTCCCAATCGTTCATGAACTGGGGCAACTGCGAAGCGACCGGACGCTATGGTGCTGGAAGCGTGGACGGCGTGCGGTCCTATCGCTGTCGCGTCAACGGCCAGAAGCTGATTTTGGATGAATCCGCCGCCGACAACTATTCCTATCCCTGGCGGGATAACTTTTGCGAGACCCGCAACTTCTATGTCGGCCAGTGCCCGGCTGGTCTCGGCCACCAGGGCCAAGATATCCGTCCCGCGTCCTGTAAGCAGCGCATCGAAGGGGCAAACCGATGCGAGCCCTATCTGCATGACGTGGTCGCCGTGCGCGACGGAGCGGTGCTGCGCGCGCAGAGCCAAGAGGCCCTTTTCATCGTGACCAACGGGCCCAACGAGCGCATCCGGTTCCGTTACCTGCATATGCTTCCGAAGCAGTTCAATGCGGACGGAATGGTGAGCGGCCGCTTGGTGCGGCAGGGCGAGATCATCGGCAAGGTCGGCAACTTCTTCCGGCGCGAACGCGGTACGACCTATCATCTGCATTTCGACCTACAGGTACCGACGAAATACGGCTGGGTTTTCGTCAATCCCTATATGACGCTCGTTGCCGCCTATGAGCGGCTGATCCGCGGCCGCGGACAGGAAATCAAGGAGCAAGAAGACGTTCCAACGGCTTCAATTCCGATGCGCCCGCTGGCAATCGACCCGGACGCGGCCGCAAAGCCGACAGAAACGGCTATAGAATCATCCGCGGGAAACGCGACGGAATCGAAGGCACGGCCCGATGAGCGAGCGGATGAACCCTCCCCTATCAAGGCGAAGCTGCCTCGCCGTGCTGGCGGTGGCCATGGCGGCCTGGAGCGCAACGGCACGCGCGCAGGCAAGCAAATCGCCGTTCGACCAGTGGGTCGCAGCCTTTCGCGCACGGGCGCGCGCGCGTGGTATATCCGACGCTACATACACGCGGGTTATGGGCAGTATCAGACCGGATACAGCAGTTTTTGAGCTCAATCGCTTCCAGCCCGAATTCAACGAACAACTCTGGCAATATCTCAATCGCCGCGTCTCCGACTGGCGCATCACGACCGGCAAGGAGAAGGCGAAGGAGTACGCACCGCTTTTGGGCCGGATCGAGAAGGACTACGGCGTCGATCGCGGGATCATGCTCGGGCTATGGGGGATCGAATCCGCCTTCGGCGATCCGGATGTGCAGAAGAACCATATGCGGCCCGTCATCCCGGCGCTCGCCGCCCTTGCGTGGGGCGAGCCGCGGCGGCGCGCTTATTGGGAGCAGGAACTGCTCAACGCGCTCGTCATCATCGAGCACGGCTGGAGCACATCCGAGGAGATGCGCGGTTCCTGGGCCGGCGCCATGGGCCATACCCAGTGGATGCCGGAGGTGTGGCTCAATGTCGGGCTCGATTACGACGGCGACGGCCGGGTAAGTCCGTTCGGCAAGCCCGACGACGCGCTTGCCGGCACCGCGCAATATCTCGTCAAGCGCGGCAAGTATCGCCCCGGCGAGCACTGGGGATACGAAGTGCGCGCCGTGGGCCGCACGAGCGGCGAAGCGGCAGCGCGAACCTATGACGCTTGGCAGCGCGCCGGCGTGACGCGCGCCGACGGCAAATCGTTTCCACAAGCCAACGCGTCTGCAAAACTTTGGGTGCCAGTGCCGGGAGGGCCAGCATTCTTGCTCGGCTCGAATTTTTATGCCGTGCGCTCTTATAACCCATCCATGAACTATACGTTGTCGATTGTGCATCTCGGCGATCGCATCATGGGCAGCGGACCGCTCGTGCAGCCGTTCCCCGGCGGCGAGCGCACGCCGACGCTGGCCGAAGTGCAGGAAATTCAGCAGCGTCTGACCGCGCTCGGATTCGACACCGGCGGCACGGACGGCCGCGTTGGCAACGACACCATGCTCGCCGTGCGTAATTTCCAGCGCAAAGTGGGCATGCAGCCAGCCGACGGCTATGCCGGGGTCAAGCTTCTGGCGCGGTTGCGCCAGGGCCCCTGATTAGGTTCTATGGGCTTCTTTCGGACAGCCCAAGGATCACCCCCGTGACGATTGCTAAAGCCCAGGCGGCGCCCGCCGCCCATAAGTCTGCGACCGCGGCCCACCCCTCGCTTCGGGCGCTTGAGCGCCCCGTCAATCTGATGGGAACGAACGCGCCCGCGTTCGGCAGCGACGTGATTGCCGACACGCTGCGCGCGCTGGAAATTCCCTTCATCGCGCTCAATCCCGGCGCGAGTTACCGCGGGCTGCATGATTCGATCGTCAACTTTCTGGGGAACGAGACCCCGCAAATGCTGCTCTGCCTACATGAGGAGAGCGCGGTCGCAGTTGCCCATGGCTATGCCAAGGTGACCGGGAAACCAATGGCGGCCGCCGTGCATTCCAATGTCGGGCTTTTTCACGCCACCATGGCCATCTTCAACGCCTGGTGCGACCGGCAGCCCGTCATCGTGCTCGGCGCGACCGGCCCCGTCGATGCAGTCAAGCGCCGGCCGTGGATCGACTGGATTCATACCGCCCGCGATCAGGGCGCAATCGTTCGCAACTACACCAAATGGGATGACCAGCCCGCCTCCCCCGCTGCCGCCCGCGAGGCGCTTCTCCGTGCCGCCTGGATTGCGAGCCCCGCGCCGCGCGGCCCGGTTTATGTCAACCTCGCCGCCGAGCTGCAGGAAGCAAAACTCCCGGAGCCGCTCGCACCCATCCAGGCCGCGCGGTTCATGCCGCCGGCCAGTCCGACGGCTTCCGCCGAGCTCATCGAGAACGCGGCTGCAATTCTCAAGGCCGCCAAGCATCCAGTCATGCTGATGGGCCGGGTGTCGCGGAGCGTCGAGGCGTGGAACGAACGCGTGGCGCTTGCAGAGACGCTCAATGCCAAGGTGATCAGCGATCTCAAAATCGGCTGCGGCTTTCCCACCGATCATCCGCTCCATGCGGGCGCGCCGGCCTCCAACGCGATGGTGCCCGAGGCGATTGCGGCGATCAAAGCGGCGGACGTGATCCTTGCGCTCGATTGGGTCGACCTCGGCGGCGCCTTGCGCAATGCGCTCGGCCAAGAGGGGCCGAGGGCGAAGATCATCAGTATCAGCGCCGACTTCCACGTGCACAACGGCTGGAGCATGGATTACGAAATCCTGCCGCCGGTCGATCTGATGCTGCCCACGACGCCCGATGCCGCGGTGCCGCTACTGCTCCATGCGCTCGGCGCGGGCAAGCCGCGCACCGCCGCGGTGGTCAAGCCAAGGGTGGAAAAATACGAACCGTCGAGTGGGCCCGTGCGGGTCGATGACCTCACGCGGTCACTGAAAGCGGCGGTTGGTGAGCGCGACGTGACGCTCACACACTTGCCTCTCTCTTGGAACGGCGCCAGCTGGGCGTTCCGCCATCCGCTCGATTACATTGGGTCAGAGGGCGGCGGCGGCGTCGGGGGCGGGCCAGGCATTTCCGTCGGTGCGGCGCTCGCGCTCAAGGACTCAGGGCGGCTGCCGATTGCAATTTGCGGCGACGGCGATTTCTGTATGGGCGTGACCGCTTTGTGGACCGCAGTGCACTATCGCATTCCGCTGCTCGTGGTTGTCTGCAACAATCGCTCCTTCTTCAACGACGAACTGCACCAGGAGCGGGTCGCCCGCATTCGTAATAGGCCGCCGGAGAACCGCTGGATCGGTCAACGCATCTCCGATCCGGAGATCGACTGCGCAGGACTCGCCGCTGCGCAAGGTGCGGTCGGATTCGAGCCGGTCACGAGGACCGCCGATCTGGTGCCGACATTCGAAAAAGCGATCGCGGCGGTCGAGGCGGGCCAAGTGGCAGTGGTGGATGTCCGGGTCGAGCCGGGCTATTCGGCTGTCGCAACCGCAGCCATGCTACGCGGAACGGAGAAGTAGGACGCGGGCACAACCGATACGGCGAGCCACGACAGCGCTCGCCCGAGAAAAAAAGCGTCCCGCCGCTAAATCGCGAAGCTCTCGTGCGTTGAGGGATGGAAAAGCTCCTCAGGCAATACCAGCCGAGACGAGAGGCCCTGGGCATGGTGGTGGCGCAGGAAGGCCTCCAGCACCTTGCGATTGGATGAAAGCCCATAGGACCAGAAGTCATCGCCCATCAATTCACGCGTGGCGCGTAACTGCTCCTCCACGAACGGCAGCGTCACCTGGCTCGCGGCAGTGTCTTCGAGCGCCGCGACACACTTCGCCTTGGCCCGTTCGAACGCCTTGAAGACAGCCGCTGGCAGCCACGCATGCGCCTCGACCAGCTCGCGTCTGATGCCCGTCAGATGCATGATGGGAAAAATACCGGTCCGTTTAAAATACTCCTTTCCCGCAGCTACCGGATCCGGAAACAACCAGCCGATAGCGGCGTTCTTGCCCATAAGGCTCGGCACGCGCGGCGCTATGAAAGCGTCGATCTCACCGCGCTCCAGTAGCGCAGAGATGGTGGCTCCCTGCGGAGCGTCTTCCATGCGCACGCCGGCGGGAAGCTTGATGGCAATTTTTTCCGGCCGGCCGGGATGCTCGATGCCTCCCCGCACCCAGACTATGTCAGAGGGTCTGATGCCATGCTCATCCTCGAGGATGATGCGCGCCCACACGCAGGCGGTGAGTTGATATTCCGGCAGTCCCACACGGCTGCCCTTGAGATCGGCGGGAGATTTGATGCGGTCCCGCCGCACGTAGATCGAGTTGTGACGGAACGCCCGCGAAACGAAGGCCGGCACCCCCACATACGGGCAATTGCGTTCGGCGATCTTTACGGTGAAGCTCGACAGCGACAGTTCGCAGATGTCGAAATCCATGCTGCGGAAAGCGCGGAAGAAGATCTCCTCCGGCGGCAGGTTCATGAATATGGGATCAACGCCGTCGATCTGGACCGCGCCGTCCATGAGCGGACGCACGCGGTCATAGCTACCGACCGCCACCGACAGCTTGAGTTTTGGCATCGTTGTCACTCCGGTATCACGCCCCGCAAAGCGACGGCCTGCGCGGACGACGACCGCGCAGCTGTGGCCGTTACTCTCGCAGGCTCGGTCCCGTAAAGGCAGGTATGGCGATTTTAGTGAGTGCCGAGGCTCCCGTCAGCCGGCGCCACATCGACGAGGCGCAACTGTACCTGCTCAGCGCCATTCCAGCGGTCAAGGCACAAGGTGCCGGCTGCGTGCACACATTGCCCGCGCGCCCGCGCAAGCGCGATCCCAAGTTTTTGCCCAGCAGCACGAAACGCGATCGCATTAATGATCGCGCCGTCACCCGCGCGTAAGCGCGCGCGCATATGCGACTGCCCGACCTCTTCGGCATAGACGAGGGTATGCGCGGGAAGTGCGATCATCGGCTCCGGATTGCCCGCGCCGAACGGACCGGCGCGTGCGATCGTCGTCACGATCTCGTTGTTTGCGGCAGCGGCGGTGATGGCGCCATCGATGAGCAATGCATCGTCGCGGCGTATCGTCTCGACCCCGAGCGAGAGCGTATCCTCGAGGTAGGCGCGGAATGCATTGAGCTTGTCCCTTCGAAGCGTGACGCCGGCGGCCATCGCATGGCCGCCGCCTTTCACCAGAAGCCCCGTGCTGACAGCTTGGCGCACGGCTTGGCCAAGATCGACGCCCGCAATGGAACGACCCGACCCGGTGCCGGTGCCGCCTGGGTCGAGCGCGATGGCAAAAGCAGGCCGCCCGAACCGCTCCCGCAGCCGCGCCGCCACGAGCCCCACCACCCCCGGATGCCAGCCCTCGGCGGCAGTAACGACCACCGCTCCTTTTTCCTCCGCACCGAGCGCGGCCATTGCCTCGGCCTCGGCCTGCGCCACCGTGGCAAGTTCGATTGCTTGCCGCTCGCGATTGAGGCGATCGAGTTCGCCCGCAATGCGCGCGCACTCGGACGCATCGTCATGCATGAGCAACTCGACGCCGAGCGCGGCTCGGCCGATGCGGCCGCCGGCATTGATGCGTGGTCCTAATAGAAATCCCAGATGCCAAGGCTCGGGTGGCCCACTGAGCCGCGCGACATCCATCAATGCGGTAAGCCCAGCATGCTCGCGGCGTCGTAGCGCCAACAGGCCTTTGGCAACAAAGGCCCGATTGAGGCCTGTGAGCGGCACCACATCGGCCACCGTTCCGAGCGCAACCAGATCGAGAAAGCCCAGGAGATCGGGTTCCGGCCGTATCGACGTCCAAAATCCGCGCGCGCGGAGTTCCCGGTTAACCGCAACCACGGCCATGAACGTCAATCCAACGGCAGCGAGTTGCCCGAGCGCCGAGAGATCGTCGAGCCGGTTGGGATTGACCACCGCGAGCGCCGTAGGCAGCCGTTCGTCGGCCTGGTGATGATCGAGGATAATCACGTCGAGACCGAGGCTACGCGCTTCCAGGAGCGGCTCGTGGCTGGTGGTACCGCAGTCGACGGTGACGAGTAGGCTCGCACCTTGCGCCGCGAGCGCACGAACCGCCTCCGCGTTCGGGCCGTAGCCTTCGAACAGGCGATCGGGAATATGAATGATGACACGTAGCCCGCAGTGACGCAGGTATCGGCCGAGCACCGCCGCCGAGGTCGCGCCATCGACGTCATAGTCGCCAAAGATTGCGACCGTTTCTCCGCGGGTGATGGCATCCGCCAGCCGCACCGCGGCGGCATGCATATCGGCGAGCGCATGCGGGTCCGGCATCAGCGCCCGCACGGTCGGATCAAGAAAGCTTGTGACCTGGTCTACCTCGACGCCGCGGCCGGCAAGAATGCGCGCCAGCAGCTCGGGCATATTGTCATGGCGCTGCGCGATCGCAAGCGCGCGCCCCGCGCCACGCTCGTCGAGCCGGTCGCGCCAGGCGCGTCCGCAAGCCGAGCGCTCGACCCTAAGAAAGAGGCGCTGTTTCGGGACGATCGGCG
>VAZQ01000345.1:7875-12006 GCA_005883115.1 Alphaproteobacteria bacterium
TCTTGAAGGTAACAGTAGTCGCCGATGGTCCAGCACGAGCGGTGAAAGAGGTAGTGCGCGATCCCGCACAGCCGGCCGTCGACATACGCGCCGAGTATGCCCATTGGCTCATTGGGATCGTGCAGCCTCGCCCAGGTTGCGCTCGTGGTCTCGTGCGAGATCACGACCTTGTAGAAGGCCTGATAGCCCTTCCACAGCGGCTCCCAATCGGGCCGCTCATCCGCACGGGGATGGCGGATTACGAGATTGGCTGCGAGCATGCGCCCCGCCGAGAGACTTTGCTTGCGCTCTTGATCCGCTGCGACATGGATTCCGCAGCGGCCATACACTATGCGCCGAACTGCCGCCCGAATCCGTGGTTGGGTGGCGAACGCGCAGTTTTTCACACATTTTTACGCTGCTGCGGGGCGTCGCGGCATTCAGATCATGAATGCTCTGGGTGCCTTGCAGCGTCGCGGTACCGATATGCACGATCCAACACGCATCGACCTGCTCAGGGTCAGTCTGTTGTCCGGAAGACCGTGATCAGGGGCGCAAAGTCCATCCACTGCTCGCATTGCGGCATAGCGCGTGCGTAAACCTGCTTCGAGTGCGAGACGGCCGCGCCAGTCTCGTGTGCCTCGATCAGGTTGACGAGCGCTTGCGCTGCCTCTGCACACACGTGCCGCACCGGCGGAATGGCTTCGCGGCATCGACTGAGACCCTCTTCGGCCGCCAGTGCGTTCTTATCCGCAATCGCTCGGGTCGTAGCGCGCGCCCGGCTGAGGAGATAGTCGAACGGACGCGTATCAAGGCCCTTGAGCCGATCGGCTGTCTCGCGCTCGAGCGCACGCAGCGCCTCGACCTGTTTCTTGATGGCAGCGCGAACGTCTTGTCGGTAGCCGCGGCACGAGGCCGCCTCGACGCCGGGCACGGACAAAACGGCAAACGCCAGCGCGATCATGCCGAAGATTGCCGAGCCTCTTCGCTCTTGCCGGCACAAGGAATGACGAACCCTTAGTCCAGATGAAACTTCTCGAGCTGCCGGTGCTCTGCTCTAATCCACCGCACCGTGCCGGTAATCGAGCGCATGACCACGGTATCCGTTTCGATTGCATCCTTGCGGAAACGCACGCCATTGAGCAGCGCGCCTGTGGTCACCCCGGTCGCAGCGAACAGGCAATCCCCCTTTACCATATCGCCTATTTCGTACTTTTTACGCGGATCTTTGATGCCCATTTTCGCGGCCCGGTCGCGCTTTTCTTCCGTATCAAGCACGAGCCGGCATTGCATCTGGCCGCCGATGCAGCGCAGCGCCGACGCCGCCAACACCCCTTCGGGTGCTCCGCCAATGCCGATATAGACATCGATGCCGGTGTTGGCTGGATCGGCGGTGTGGATCACACCCGCAACGTCGCCGTCGGTGATCAGCCGTACCGCGGCGCCAGCCTTGCGCACGCCCGCGATGAGATCGGCGTGCCGCGGCCGGTCGAGAATCAACGCCGTGATCTCTGCGGCGTTAACGTCCTTCGCTTTGGCGAGGGTGCGGATGTTCTCCTCGGCAGGCGCATCGAGATCGACGACGCCGGTCGGATAGCCTGGACCGATCGCGATCTTCTCCATGTAGACGTCGGGCGCGTTGAGCAGCGTGCCCACTTCTGCCATGGCCATAGTAGCAATGGCGCCAGGCATGTTCTTGGCGCACAGCGTGGTGCCTTCTAGCGGATCGACTGCGATATCGACCTCGGGCCCGTGCTTGTTCCCGACCGTCTCGCCGATGAACAGCATAGGGGCCTCGTCGCGCTCGCCCTCTCCGATCACGATCGTGCCGTTGATGGGAAGTTTGTTGAGCTCGCGGCGCATGGCGTCCACCGCCGCCTGGTCGGCGGCCTTCTCGTTACCGCGACCGGTTAGTCGTGCCGCTGCGACCGCGGCGCGCTCGGTTACCCGCACGAGCTCCAGGGTGAGGACACGTTCCAACGCCAAATCCGGCTGGACGCTGATCGACCGCGCGAGTCCGCCTGCTTCTTTCTTCATGGCTTCGGTGCCCATGCTGCGTTTTGTGCCGCGTCCCTAGTCCCCAGTTTGGCGAGTGATCCGATCATATCAGTTTTTCTCAATGCGGATGACCTGCGGTTTGCCGAGAATCACCTTATCGCGGCTGACCGCCGCAAGCGCTTTGCGCACGGCGTCTTCGGTGGTCGCGTAGGTGATCAGAATGACCGGCACGGGTTCGCCCGAGCTGCCGGCAACCTCGCCGCCGTGCGGCGGCTCGCCCCGGTGGCGCTGCACAATCGACTCAAGCGAGATGTTCTGCTGCGCAAGGCGCCTGGCAATGGTGGCGGCGGAGCCCGGTTTGTCGACAGCCAGGAGCCGGATATAGTAGCCGCCTTCGTGACGCTGCATCGGCGCCTTCTTGCTCGTCGTCAATCGCGCCGAAGGGCGGCCAAACGGTGCGGTGCGCACCCCGCGGGCGATATCGCCGATATCGGACACCACGGCCGATGCTGTCGCCAGGCCGCCCGCGCCTGGGCCGACCAGCGTAATCGGCGCGATCGCATCCACATCGACAGTGACGGCATTTGTTACGCCCATCACCTGCGCGATCGCGGTCTCCTTCGGCACCATCGTAGGATGCACGCGCTGCTCTATGCCCTTGTCGGTCTTGACTGCGACGCCCAACAACTTCACGCGATAGCCAAGCTCGTCAGCCCATTCGAGATCTTCGGATGCAATGGAGGAGATCCCTTCCACATAAACTGCGCCTTGATCGACTTTCGTCCCGAAAGCCAGGCTCGCCAAAATCGCGAGCTTCTGTGCCGTATCATGGCCCTCGATATCGAAGGTCGGATCCGCTTCGGCGTAACCGAGCCGCTGCGCCTCCTTCAGACACTCCGCGAAAGCGAGCTTCTCCTCTTCCATACGCGTCAAGATGTAATTGCAGGTGCCGTTGAGAATTCCATAGATGCGTGCGAGCGAATTGCCGGCCAAGCCCTCGCGCAGCGTTTTCACGATGGGAATGGCACCGCCGACCGCAGCCTCGAAATTGAGGGCGACGTGGTTCTTCTCGGCGATGGCGGCCAATGCGATGCCGTGCCTGGCAAGCAAAGCTTTATTGGCGGTGACGACCGATTTCTTGGCCGCGAGCGCCGCCGAGACCGCGGTACGGGCGGGATCGCCCTCTCCGCCGATCAATTCGACGAACACGTCGATCTCGCCATCCGTCGCGAGGGTCACGGGATCGACAACCCAACGCAGCTTACTGTGCCCAATATCGCGCTTCTTGCTGCGTGAGCGCGCGGTCACGGCAACGACTTCGATGGCACGGCCGCAGCGGGCAGCGAGCGCATCGTGCTGGCGCTCAATGAGCCGGGCAACGCATGCGCCGACCGTGCCCAAACCGGCAATACCGAGTTTCAGTGAAGCGGGCATCGTTGGCCTGCGTCGAAACGGAGCGTCTAGCGCCGCTGGGCCAGGGGGACGACGTTGTGCAACTTTTTCGGACCCGTTTCAAGAAAGCGACGGATGTTGCGGGCTGCCTGGCGGATGCGTTGCTCGTTCTCCACGAGCGCGATACGCACGTATCCTTCGCCGTGCTCGCCAAAGCCAACGCCCGGCGAAACCGCGACCTCGGCCTTTTCGACCAGGAGTGTCGAAAATTCGACGCTGCCCACGGTGTGGAAAGGCTCAGGGATCGGGGCCCAGGCGAACATGGAGGCGCGTGGCGGAGGAATCTCCCAGCCTGCACGACCAAACGATTCCACCAGCACGTCGCGCCGGCGCTTGTAGATCTCGCGCATCTCACGAATGCAGTCGTCGGGACCATTGAGCGCAGCGGTTGCCGCAACTTGAATCGGCGTGAAGGCGCCATAGTCGAGGTAGGATTTCACCCGCGCCAGTGCTGCGATGATCCGCTCGTTCCCGACCGCAAATCCGATGCGCCAGCCTGGCATCGAATAGGTCTTCGACATCGACGTGAATTCAACCGCCACCTCCATTGCACCGGGCACCTGCAGCACAGAGGGCGGCGGATGATTATCGAAATAGACCTCCCCGTAGGCGAGATCGGAAAGCACGAATACTCCGTGCTTCTTCGCAAACAGGATAAGCTCCTTGTAGAAATCGAGATCAGCGACCGCCGCAGTCGGATTT
>VAZQ01000346.1 GCA_005883115.1 Alphaproteobacteria bacterium
CGGCTCCTCGGCGGTCAAACGCCAGGCCGAGGAGGAAGGGCTCGATCGCATCTTCCGGGCCGCCGGCCTCGAATGGGGCGAATCTGGCTGCTCCATGTGCGTCGGCATCAATGGCGATGTGGTGCCACCCGGCGAACGCTGCGCCTCGACGACCAACCGCAATTTCCGCGGCAGGCAGGGACCGGGCGCGCGCACGCATCTAATGTCTCCGGCCATGGTCGCGGCGGCAGCCGTGACCGGAAGGCTTGCCGACGCGCGGCCGCTGCTGGCCGGGCACAGGCTGTGAGCCGCGCATGGACAAGTTCATTCGACTGACTG
>VAZQ01000347.1 GCA_005883115.1 Alphaproteobacteria bacterium
TGCGGTAGAGAACGGGCTATTGACCGCGACCGTCTCAGAGGCCGAAGTAGCCAGCCTTATGCGCCTGCTCGGCGAGGAGCCTCGCCTGCCAGTGACCATCGATCTCGAGCAGCAGACGATCAAGTACAGCGATAAAGCCTTCGGCTTCGTAATCGATCCGGTCCGCCGGACGCGCCTGCTCAACGGCTGGGACAGCCTCGTGTTGACCGCGAGCTACATGGATAAGATCGCCGCGTTCAAAACGGCCGACCGCGCCCGACGGCCATGGGCCCTGCCATCATGCAACGCGGTGCGCGACGGATCGGGGGACAGACTAAATGATGCCGGTTGAGCTTCAACCTACTTTCCGTTACTGCGGTTAAGGCAAAGCCTGAGATGAAGGCGCGAGCCATGCGAGGGGGGGTTGGGACTGTCAAGCAGCTGCCGGACTCCAGGTCGGCGGTGGTCACACGCCCTTTGCAGCGGCACGCCGTGCCCTGCCGCATGTCGGCTGCTCTGATCGCGTTGCTGTCGGTGAGCGGCTGTTCAGGCGGCGTCCTGGACGCGCAGGGACCGATCGGCGCAGCCGACGCGAAAATCCTGCTCAATGCGGTAGGAATCATGTTGGTGATCGTGGTGCCCACGATCATCGCGATATTGGCTTTCGGGTGGTGGTTTCGCGCATCCAATACACGGGCGCGCTACCGTCCCGAGTTCGTGTATTCCGGCGGCATCGAGGTCGTTGTCTGGGGCATTCCGACCCTGGTCATCATGTTTCTTGGCGGCGTGATCTGGATCGGATCGCACGATCTAGACCCGTTCAAGCCGATCAGCTCGCCAGACAAACCGACCGAAGTGCAGGTCGTCTCGCTCGATTGGAAATGGTTGTTCATCTATCCCGATCAGGGCGTTGCGAGCGTCAACGAGCTTGCCGTTCCCGCGGGAATACCGGTGCATTTCTCGTTGACCTCGGCTTCCGTCATGAACATGTTCTTTGTGCCGCAGCTCGGCTCCATGATCGCCACGATGAACGGAATGGTCACGCAGCTGCACTTGGCGGCCGACAAGCCCGGCGAGTTTTATGGCCAATCCGCGCAGTTCAGCGGCGACGGTTTTTCCGACATGAATTTCATCCTGCGTGCCGTCCCTCAAGACGGGTTTGCGCAATGGATTGCGACTGCGCGGCAAAGTGGATCGGCATTGGACCGAACAAGCTACCTCGCGCTGTGTCAGCAAAGCAGTAACGTACGTCCCTTCACTTACCGCACCGTCGATGCGAGCTTGTTCAATGCGGTTGTAAACCAACAGCTTCCGCCCTGTCCGGGGCCAAATATCGAAGGCCCGGGCGCGACGGTTCGTCCACGGCTGGAGCGCTGAGATGTTCGGCAAGCTGACCTGGCAAGCGATCCCATGGGACCAGCCGATCCCGCTCGTTGCCGGCTCGGTGGTGGTGCTGATCGTGCTGGCAGTACTCGCTTGGGTCGTGATCAAGGGCTATCTGCCGTACCTGTGGCGCGAGTGGATCACCAGCGTCGACCACAAGCGCATCGGGGTGATGTACACCTTGCTGGGCGCGGTCATGCTCCTGCGCGGGTTCATCGATGCCATCATGATGCGCTCGCAGCAGGCGGCCGCGTTTCGCGCCGCCGGTTATCTTCCTCCGGAGCACTACGACCAGATCTTTTCCGCGCACGGAACGATCATGATTTTCTTCGCTGCCATGCCGATCGTGATCGGTCTCATGAATTTTGCGGTTCCGCTGCAGCTCGGCGTGCGCGACGTCGCATTCCCGACGTTGAATTCGACGAGTTTTTGGCTCACCGCGACCGGCGCGCTCCTGGTCAACATCTCGCTCGTCATCGGCGAGTTCGCCCGCACGGGCTGGCTGGTTTACCCGCCCTTATCCGGGCTTCCCTACTCTCCTGGCGTCGGCGTCGATTATTACCTGTGGGCGCTGCTGATCTCCGGGGTTGGCACGCTGATGACGGGGATTAACTTCGTCACGACGATTCTCAAGATCCGCGCGCCCGGCATGAGCTACTTGCGCATGACGATTTTCTGCTGGACCGCGCTCGCCGCCAACCTGCTGATCGTCGCGGCCTTTCCAATCCTCACCGCCACGTTGGCAATGCTCGCGCTCGACCGCTACCTCGACTTCCATTTCTTCACCAACGAGGCCGGCGGCAACATGATGATGTTCATCAACCTGATCTGGGCCTGGGGCCATCCCGAAGTCTACATCCTGGTCCTGCCGGCGTTCGGCATCTTCTCCGAGGTGATCTCCACGTTCTCCGGTAAGCCTTTGTTCAACTATCGTTCGATGGTCGCAGCGACCATGTTCATCTGCCTCGTCTCCTACATGGTCTGGCTGCACCATTTCTTCACCATGGGCGCGGGCGGGAACGTCAATGCCTTCTTCGGCATCTCTACCAGCATCATCGCGGTCGGCACCGGCGTGAAGATCTACAACTGGCTGTTCACGATGTACGGGGGCCGCATCCGCTTCGCGACGCCGATGCTGTGGTCGATGGGGTTCCTCGTGACCTTCGTGATCGGCGGTATGACCGGCGTGCTTCTTGCCGTCCCGCCCGCCGACTTTTTACTCCACAACAGCCTGTTTCTGGTCGCGCATTTCCACAATGTCATCATCGGCGGCGTGCTGTTTGCCGCCTTCGCCGGCATTACCTACTGGTTCCCCAAGGCCTTCGGGTTCAAGCTCGACGAAGGCTGGGGCAAGATCGCGTTCTGGCTCTCACTCATCGGTTTTTATGTGGTGTTCATGCCGCTTTATGTCGCCGGCCTTCTCGGCATGACGCGGCGATTGCAGCACTATGATGTGGCGGCGTGGCGCCCATGGGTTCTCGTCGCCGGGATCGGCATCATCATCATGATCTGCGCCGCCGCCTGTCAGGTGGTCCAGTTCGTCGTGAGCATCCGCCGGCGCGACGAACTGCGCGACGAGACCGGCGACCCCTGGGATGGCCGCTCGCTCGAATGGGCGACGGCATCGCCGCCGCCCCCCTTCAACTTCGCGGTACTGCCGGACGTGCGCGGCGAGGAGCCGTATTGGGAGATCAAGCGGCGCGCGATCGAGACGCAGCAGTTATCGGCGGAGCCGAAATATGAGCCGATCGAGATGCCGAGGAACAGCCCGACCGGGTTCATCACCGCTTTCTTCTGCACGATGACCGGGTTTGCGCTGATTTGGCACATCTGGTGGATGGTGGGCCTGGGGATCGTCGCTGCCTATGCAGTCTTCGTGTGGTTCGCGTGGCGTGACGTCACGGAGTATTCAATTCCGGCGGAGGAGGTCGCCCGGTTCGACCGCGCACGCCGGCAAGCCCGCGAGCAGTGGCTCGCGCAGCACGCTGGCCAGCCGGCATGAGCGCGACGGATACCTCGTTCGACCGCGCGACGGATCCCTACCGGGTCGGGCACGGCCGTGAATGGCTCAGTGCCGGCGCTGGCCGCGGCTACGTTCATGCAACCGGTCACGGCGAAGGCGGCCCGGCCTCAAAGCGCGTGATCGTCGGTTACGGCTTCTGGATCTTTTTGCTCAGCGACATCGTGATGTTCTCGGCCTTCTTTGCCGCGCATGCCGTGCTGCAAACGGCCACGGCGGGCGGGCCTTCCGGACGCGAGCTGTTCAACTGGTGGAGCATTGTGCTGCAGACGTTCTTGCTGCTCGTCTCGAGCTTCACCTGCGGGCTCTCGGCCGTGGCCACGGAAGCGCGTAGCCAGCTGTGGACCCAGCTCGCACTGCTGGTCACCGGGCTGCTCGGCGTCGGATTCCTGGCGCTCGAGGGCCGGGACTTCGCCGGCATGGTCCTGCAAGGCGCCGGGCCCGATCGCAGCGCCTTCCTGTCGTCCTTGTTTGCTGTCGTCGGGCTGCATGGACTGCATGTCAGCGCGGGCCTGCTGTGGCTGGGCACGATGATGGCGCAAATCTTCGTCAAGGGCTTTCGTGCGGACATTCTGCGCCGCATGGTGTGCTTCAACCTGTTCTGGCACGCCCTCGATATCATCTGGGTCGCCCTGTTCACGATCGTCTACCTGATTGGATTAGGCCGATGAGTCACGAGACCAACGCGCGAGACCCCGGCGACGTAGGACCGGGATTCATGGATGCGGCGGAACTGACGGCCCGCGAGGGGATCGCGCGATATGTCATCGGATTTGTGCTCGCGTGCGCGCTCACCGCGGCCTCGTTCTACGTGCTCAATACCTCCTTGATCTGGGGGCCTGGAATCCCGGTGGCGCTCGTCGTGCTCGCCATCGCGCAGATGGGCGTGCATCTCGTGTTCTTTCTGCACATCACCACGGCTCCCGACAATACCAACAACGTGCTCGCGCTCGCCTTCGGCGTGCTGATCGTCGCCCTGGTGATCGGCGGCTCGCTGTGGATCATGGACCATCTCAACGAAAACATGATGCCGATGCATCAGATGATGCAGATGCAGCGGTAGCCATCGCGTCGATTCGCAGACCAGTTCGGAATCCCGTGCTGCCGGCACTGACGCTAGTGCGCGTAGCTCTGCAGCGGAAGGTCAATGCCCTTGACGCAAAGTTTGATCCACGCATTCCTCGTATGAGGGCATCTGAGAAATAAAGCCGCCCGATACGAGACATTCACCGAGCCGCGTGAAGCCTTGCTTCGAAATATCGGGAACGCGAGCCCAAATCCCCGCCTGGTTGTAGCGATGCAGCGAACTCACCAGAACATCGCGTGGGACGCCCGGGAAAAAAGGCGCGGTGACGTTGGCCAGCTCTTCAGCACCGTGTTCGGCTAACCAGCGCTGCATCTGCAGAATGGCGCGGGTGAGGCCGATAAACGAATCGCGCTGGCGCTCAATTCCGCTCTTGGTGGCGATGAACGTCGTATAGACGGTCGGTCCGCGCGTACTGGCCGCATAGAGAATGTCCCCCGCACCAGACTGCATGGCCATGGACGCATAGGGTTCGAAAAGCTGCACCACGTCGAGCTGCCCGTTGGACAGCGCCTCGAGATTGGCGCGCATAGATTGATCGGGCGCGCGAACGAGCCGAGATGGATCAATACCGTGTTCGCGCAGGTCGTTCTGAAGGCACAACCAAGGCGTCGGGACTTCGGATACTGCCGAAAATCTCAGCGAAGCCAAATCCCGGAGCTGAAATTCGGAACCACGATGTCGGCCCACAAGAAAGAACGGGTCGCGGGCCACAACTTCGCAAAAGCAGACGAGCGGCGAGCTTGGCTGTAGCTCGTGGGCTTTCATGACCCGCATCGGTCCGCCCCAGGCGACGTCGACCTTGTCCTTGATGAGAGCCGACACGCCGTCGCCGGGCACGGACGATCTGACGAATTCGATCTCGACGCCCTCTTTGGCATACAGCCCAAGCGCCTGCGTGGCATAGAACGGCGCGTAAAATACGGCGCAAAAATTTTCAGCAAGCCTGACTGGCATGACAGGAGCGATCGGCCTTTAGGGCGCCCGCGCGGCTGCGACCAAAGTTACCCATCACCTAATCCATCGAGACTCCGCTGGCTTTGATGGGCCCAGCCCATTTTTCGATCTCGGTCTCGACGAATTTTCCTAGATAATCGGGCGAGCTGCGCTCGGCGGTGACGAGATCGGCTCCGATCTCCTGCATCCGCATTTCCACAGCGGGGGTGTTGATGGTCGCGAGAGTGGCAGCATGGAGCTTGTCGACAACCGTCGCAGGCGTTCCTTTGGGAAAGAAGGCGGCAAACCAGTTCGAGGCGTCGAAATCGGTCAACCCCTGCTCGTGCGCGGTTGCCTGAGCAGGCAGGCTCGGCGAGCGATTGCGCGTAAGAATCGCGATCGCTTTGACCATCTTGCTCTGAATCTGGGCAATTGCGATAGGCGTGTCGGGACATTGATAATCGATACGGCCAGCGATCAAGTCCTGCATCGCGGGAGCGGCGCCGCGATAGGGAACGTGTGTGACATTGATACCGACGGCTGTATTCAACAGCACGCAAGCGAGATGGCTCGCCGAACCTGCTCCGCCCGAGCCGAACTGCATGCTCGCTTGATTCGTCTTCGCATAAGCGATGAATTCCCGCAGATTGTCAGCAAGCAAATCCTTACGTGCGAGCAGAACCAACGGCGTCTGAGCGATTAGCATGACGGGCGCGAAATCGGTCGCGGCATTGTAGAGCGGCGTTTTATAGAACGTCTGGTTCGCGGCATGGGTACCGACGTTGCCGAGCACGAACTGGTAGCCGTCGGGCGCTGCCTTGGCGACGCGGGCGGCGCCGGTCATGCCGCCAGAGCCGCCCATATTTTCAATGATGACTTGTTGCCCCAGAAGCTCGGAAAGGCCAGGGGCCAGAATGCGTGCGACCGTATCGGCCGGACCGCCGGCGGCGAACGGAACGACCATGGTCACTGGCCGAGTCGGCCAGTCCTGGGATAGCGCCGGCCCGAGGTTGAGGACCGCAAGCGCAACAACCACGAATCGGATTAGCCGTGCCATTCAATTCCCCAAACCGAAATGGTAGCAGTGAGAGAGAGAATAGCAGTTGGTCGGACGTTGGACAGCGGGCACCGGAACTGCGCGACCCATTGGATGAGCAGGCCTATCCCGTTGCGCTCCAGATCGTAGGTTCCCACGGCGATCGGGCGTTGCTGGCGCTTGCGCAAGCGGTTCAGAAAATGACACCGATTGGCACATGCGTATGTCAGCTGCGATTGTCGACGCCATGACACGATGACGGAGCCTCGAGCGAGGAGTCACCGATGCCGCATCTCACCACCGACGACAACGTCAAACTTTTCTACGAGGAAAGCGGGTCGGGTGTTCCGGTCGTCTTCGTGCATGAATTTGCCGGCGACTATCGCTCGTGGGAAACGCAGATGCGTCATTTTGCTCGCAGCTATCGGTGCATCGCCTACAACGCGCGCGGCTATCCGCCTTCGGACGTGCCGGCGGACGGGGAGCGCTATTCGCAAGACCGCGCGCGCGACGACATTCGGGCCGTCCTCGACGCGCTGAAGATCGACAAAGCTCACATCGTCGGCCTATCCATGGGCGGTTTCGCGGCGCTCCACTTCGGCTTCACCTATCCACAGCGCGCGCGCTCGCTGGTGGTGGCGGGTTGCGGCTACGGTGCCGCGCCCAATCAGCGCCAGCAATTCGCAGAGGAAGCCGAGGCGTCCGCACGGAAATTCGAGGAGGGCATGGCGAGGGCGGCCGAGGCCTATGCGCTCGGGCCGACGCGGGTCCAGTTCCAAAACAAGGACCCGCGCGGCTGGCAGGAATTCGCCCATCAGCTCGCCGAGCACTCGAGCGAAGGTTCAGCCCGCACCTTGCGCGGCGTTCAAAAACGGCGCCCCTCGCTGTTCGATCTCGTCGACAGGATGAAGGCGATCACGGTGCCAACCCTCGTGATGACCGGCGACGAGGACTGGCCCTGCCTCGAACCTGCGCTTCTCATGAAACGGACAATA
>VAZQ01000642.1 GCA_005883115.1 Alphaproteobacteria bacterium
CAAAGGAGCCACGCGCAAGCTCACACCCGAGAAGGTCGAAGGTCACTCCGAGAACATTAGGTGATGGCACGGCGGTACGGCGCGCTGGGGCCGCCCGACTTTAGCTGCGTGGACGAGCGTTTTTTGCTCGCAATCGCCAGCGCCCGTAATTGCTTGGCTTCGAGCGCCTGCGCGGCCGAAGCCACTGTCACGGCGTTAGCGCTTGCCGCTACCGGCGCTAGTGCGCGGTCTACAGACGGCGTGCTGAATCAGAATGCATCCCATTGCTGATGCGGAAGGTTCGTGGCGTTCTTCATCAATTCGAAGGCGTCGATCGACTTGCCGACCGTTGCAAGCGTGTTTGCCTGGTTATTGGAGCGAGCCGTTGCGGCTGCCCAGCTGACAATAAATGCCGCTGTGAGCAATACAGCGATCCCCAACCCGATGATGGTGCGCATCTGTGGCTCCCTTAGTCGCGAAGATTGCCTCCTTTCCCCTCACGCAGTGATCGTACGCCCAAGATCGCTTAAGCTCTTTGGCTCAGGAACTTAATTGTTCTGAATTCATTTAAGCCTCGCACGATGACGGGCGATGGGATCAGATTTGGTCGATTTCGATTCGACCTGGACCGGCGGCAGCTGTTCCGGGACGAAGTAGCTATGCGCCTAGGCAGTAGAGCTGTGGACGTTTTGTACGCGTTAGCTGCGGCCAAAGGCGATGTGGTCAGCAAGGAGGAGCTTCTGGCACGAGTGTGGCCGGGGGTGGTTGTCGAGGAGAACAACCTCCAGGTTCAGGTCTCGTTGCTGAGAAAAGCCCTCGAAACGAGCGGCGAAAGCCACCTCGTCACGGTGCCTGGTCGCGGTTATCGGCTTATCGGCCTCGATGATGGCCGGCAAGGTCTCGCCCTGCCGGACAAGCCATCGATCGCCGTGTTGCCATTCCAAAACATGAGCGATGAGCCCGGGCAGGACTATTTCGCTGATGGCATCGTTGAGGACATTATCACTGCCCTATGTCGCATCCGCTGGCTGTTCGTGATCGCACGCAATTCGAGCTTCACTTATAAGGGCCGCGCCGTCGACGTGAAGCAGATCGGGCGTGAACTGGGTGTGCGCTATGTGCTCGAAGGTAGCGTGCGCAAAGCAGCACAGCGGGTGCGCATCACGGCGCAGCTCATCGACAGCACTAGCAGCGCGCATCTCTGGGCAGATCATTTCGACGGCAGCGTTGAGAACATCTTCGATTTGCAGGATCGAATGACCGAGAGCGTGGTCGGCGCGATCTCCCGGCAACTCGAGCAGGCCGAGATCGAGCGCGCCAAGCGCAAGCCCACCAATAGCCTTGACGCGTATGACTATTTCCTCCGCGGATTGGCCAGTGCGCATCGCATGACGCGGGAATCGACCAGCGAAGCGCTGAAACTGTTTGCCAAGGCTATCGAGCTCGATCCCGACTTTGCCACCGCCTACGGCGCGGCGGCGTTCTGCTACGTCGTTCGCAAGATAAACGGCTGGACAAGCGATCGCGTGCAGGAAATGGCCGAGAGCGCCCGTTTCGCCCGACTGGCGGCCCAGTTGGGGAAGGATGACGCGATTGCCTTTGCCTTCGGCGGGCTGGCTCTCGGTTATGTCGCCGGCGATCTCGAGGGAGCCGTCGCGCTGGTTGCGCGCGCGCTCGCGCTCAATGCGAACCTGGCCATTGCCTGGTACGCCAGCGGAACGGTCAGAGCGTTCCGCGGTGGCGAGCCGGATGTGGCAATCGAACACCTTGCGCGCGCGATGCGGCTGAGCCCGCGTGATCCTTTCATGTTCACAATGCAGGGCGTAACCGCATTCGCCCACTTCATGGCCGGCCGTTACGAGGAGGCGGCGGCTTGGGCGGAAAAGGCGTTTTGGGAGCGGCCCAATATTCTAGCCACGCTGCGCATCGCCGCCGCGAGCAATGCGCTGGCGGGACGGTTGGACAAGGCGCAAGAGGCCGTGGCGCGCGCGCTCGAGCTCGACCCGGACATGCGTCTTTCCAACCTCAAAGAGCGGATCGGCATTTTTGGCCAGCCGCAGGACTATGCAAGCTATGCCGGCGCATTGCGCAAGGCCGGGTTGCCGGAATGAGCAGAGCTAGGTGCGTGGCCACAACGGCGCGGTCACATGCGCGCGCCCTACTTACTCCGCCTTGATATTTGCTGCGCGGACGACCTTGCCCCAGGTCTCGGTCTCGACCTTGATGCGGTGGCCGAAGTCCTCGGGCGTGCTGGCGACGACCTCGAAACCGACCGAGCGACGGCAAGCGTTCCTTCACGTCCGGCGACTCGAGAATGCTGGCGATCTCGTCACGCACCGCGCCGATGATCTCACGCGGCGTGCCGGCCGGAGCCAAAAGTCCAACCCAGCTGTCGCCTTCGATCTGCGGATAACCGGCCTCGGCCGTGGTCGGCACATCGAACAAGAGCTGCGAGCGTTTTTTGCTCGCAACCGCCAGCGCCCGCAATTGCTTGGCTTCGAGCGCCTGCGCAGCCGAAGCCACCGTGGCCAACGCGATCGGCGTGTGCCCGGCAACCGCCGAGGCAACCGCCGGCGCCGCGCCGTTGAAGGGCACATGCACGATGTCGAGGCCGAGCGACAGCCGCAGCATCTCGCCCAACAGATGGCTTTGCGTCCCCACGCCGCCGGTCGCGTAACTGTATTTGCCGGGATTAGCTTTGATCAGCGCGACGAGCTCTTTGAGATCGCGCGCCAGCAGCGACGGATTGACGATAATGACGTTGAGCGAAGCGACCGCCAGCGTGACCGGAGCGAAGTCTCTGTCGGGATCGAACGCGAGTTTGGCGAACAGC
>VAZQ01000643.1:0-1670 GCA_005883115.1 Alphaproteobacteria bacterium
CAAAATTCGCGACCTCGTCGAGAACAGGCTCTCCGAGAAGATGATGGAGCACGAGGGCGAAGAATCGTACCGCGTCTCGATGCGCGACACCATCATCCTCTACGACATCCTGGTGACCGGCATCGAGCTGCCCGCGGCCATCGTCGCCGCCATCAATCGCAAGACCGAGCAATACTACATCGCGGAGGAATACAAGTTCCGCGTCGAGCGCGAGAAACGCGAGTCGGAACGCAAGAAGATCGAGGCAGAAGGCGTCCGCGACTTTCAGCAGACCGTCAGCCAGGGCATCAACGAGTCCTATCTGCGCTGGCGCGGCATCGAGGCAACGCTCCAGCTCTCGCAATCGACCAATTCCAAGGTCGTCATCATCGGCAGCGGGAAAGACGGCTTGCCCATCATCCTCGGCAACGTGGATTCCTCGGCGCCGCCTGCGGGGAGCGCGCAACCGACCAGCAACGATAAAGCGGACAAGGATCGGGCAACGGCGCCCGGCCCGGCGGTGCCGTTCGAGAAAATGCCTGCGGCTGGATTGTCGACACCGGCGGAAAAGATGCCGCCCGTCACGCCGGGCGCTGCGCCAGCCGCAGGCCCGAGCCCTGCGCCGGCGGCGAAGGCGCAGGAGACACGCTCGCTGTGGCCGATCACGCTGTCGGATATCGAAAGCTATCTCGCGAGGATGCTGCTGCCGGCGGCGAAGACGGAGTCAAAGCAGCCGGCCACGGCCGCAGAGCAGCCGCGATAGCGCCAGGCAAAAAAGAAGAGCCCCGCCCGTTTCGGGCGGGGCTGCGAGTTACCGAATGTCGATGTCGACACCGGGACGAGACCTTCTGATCTCGACGCCCGGCTCGCGCAGGCGGCGGCGCTCCTCGATGGTCACGTCGCGGTCACGGTAGCCTCTGCCGACGGTGACGTCGCGGTCCCGGTAGCCGCGGTCCCGCTGCACGCAGTTTCGGTTGCACAGTGGGCCGATGCAGTCTTCCCGGCAGACGCGCTCGGCGCTGGCGGGGAGCGACAGCGCGGCAGAACTAGCCACGGCCAGCGCGATCGCTAAGGCATGAGCTGTTCGCATCCTCGAGCCTCCTTGTCCTCCCCGCGATTTGCCTTAACGCACGAGCAACCCAACAGTTCCCGTGAGTTCCACAGTCGCGGCGGCTGATGAAACAACGGATTGGCGCGGATTACGCTGCTTGGGCCGCAGGCGTGGCGGGCCAGCGCGGCCTATAATTGCCCATTCTCTCCAGGGAACCTTATGCTTCCAGCACCACTCATGCCGTGTCAGGAGAACGCCGATGTCGATCATCCGCCTCATCCACATCAGGATCGATCCGTCCGAGGGCGAGAATGCCGTGCGGGTTTGGAAAGCGGAATGCGCGCCGCTCATGATCCAGCAAAAGGGGTGCATTTCGGAAAAGCTGCTCCGCTGCAAGGATGCGCCCGAATTCATCTCGTATTCGGAATGGGATTCGGAAGCGGCGATCGAGGCCTATCGCAACAGCGCCGCGCATAAGGAGATCGTGCGCCACGCCCGCGCGCTCAAAGGTGCGAAGGCCGAGGTCAAGCTCTACGACCTCGTGCAATAGCCTCGCACGAAGGGCGATCGGTGCGCGACGCCAGAAAGGGCCCCGGGAACGGCGTCCGCGCGTCGCAAATGTCGCAGGCAGCCGCTCGCG
>VAZQ01000643.1:1716-3195 GCA_005883115.1 Alphaproteobacteria bacterium
TCGGTCACAGCACCCGTACGAGCGGCCGCGGGCCGGTCGGGTCGACCTCAACCATCGCGCCGGTCGCGATCGCCTGAGTGATGTCGCACTCGAAGCCCGAGACCATGGTGAAGCCGGCGAACGCCGCGCCCTGTACCATGATCGGATTGACCGCGTTGAGCACCAGCGCCGCGGGAATGACGCCGCGCGCCTTCATGTCGTTGAGCATCCAGGCAGTGGCGACACCGCCTTTGGCGACGTCGAGCACCAGCACGCGGCCCACAAAATTTTCGCCGGCGAGCTTGTGATCGGGCCGCGAAAAGATGCCGCGCACGCGATCGAGATCGTAGCGCGCGGAAAATCCGTCCTTGGCGACCAGCGCAGTGCCGCGCGCTTTCGCGCCCATCCCGGCCACCGCAAAGAAGATCTCGCCGCTCATATCATCTATCGTCGCTCTGATAACCTGCCCCCGTTGCAGGCCGCATCGATGCAGGCCGGCATGGACAAAAGCGTCGGTCGGTATCCGTAGCCGCCGAGGATGTTGACGAGCTTCGCCGAATTGGTGGCGAGCCGCCGCCAGCCGTTCGCTTCCGCCATCTCGCGCGCGTAGCTCTGGTAGAAGCACATGCCAGCGAGCACGAGGCCCCCCGCTGCCTCGATGCGCATGGTCATCCCGATGCGGTCAGCGTCCGCTTTCACCTGCGGGCTTGTGACGACGAGAAGCGGAATGCGTGCTTCCCTGCCATCGAGCAACGTTGCGACCTGTGCCAGCTCCATGAGACTCAGCTGCGGCGCCGAGAACACCACGACGTCGACGGCATCCACGGCGTAGGCGCGTGCAAAGGCGCGAATATCGGCCTCGCCAATTTCGTGGTCGGCCACAGTTTCTCCGGGCGCGAGAACGTCGTCGAGGCGGCGTGCCTCGGGCGTGATGCCGGCCATGTGAAAGAGGGCGACGGAACCGTAGCTCGCGAGCGCGGCGCCAAAATGCTTCATCTCGTCGGACGTTGGCACGCGCTCGATGCCGACGAGCGCGGGCACCTGCCAATAGTCGCCGGCAAGTCGTCCGACGATGGCGCCGAGCGCGCCCCAGTCGTTGAGCTCGCACGGCGTAAAGCGGACATTGATGACGAGTGTCGCGCGTCGACGTTCGTCGAAATGGTAGCCGTAGCGCGGGGTGCGGCCGGTGAGCGCGGCAGCAAGCGCGGAAGGCCCGCCCTCAAAATTCGAGCGCGCGCCGCACACGCTGTTGCAGTAGACGACGACGCCGGTGTCGCCGTAGGCGACGTGCTCGCCGGGAACGGGCGCCATGATGGTCTGGTAATTGATGCAGGTGTTGGTCATCAACACGCCGAGCGCTTCGAGCGCGGCAATTGCGCGCCGCTCGAGCTCGAGCATCCACGGCTGCTGCTTGAGCCGATGCGCGGCGGCAAAGTCGGCGCCGCGCGGGTCGGTAATGGTGAAAATGCGCACGCGTCGCGCGTGCGCCGGCAGACGCGC
>VAZQ01000644.1 GCA_005883115.1 Alphaproteobacteria bacterium
TGGCGGGCGATCGCCAATAGCCAAGTCGAAACCGAGGAGCGCCCCGCAAAGGAAGCGGCCTTGCGCCAGACGTCGAGGAAGACGTCGCTCAAGAGGTCTTCAGCGAGCGCCTCGTCGCGCATGAGGCGCAGCAGCCAGCGAAAGATCGCCACGCGATGGCGCGCAAACAGCGTCCGCATGGCCAGCTGATCGCCATTGGCGATGCGTCGCATTAACCTTTCGTCGGAGAAGGTTTCGGTCGCCGCGGCCTGTGCCGGCGATGCGGCGGCCCATCCCGTCTGGGAACAGGCCAGTGTCATTTTGGTATCCCCTACAATCACATGCCGCCGAACAAACTCGCGCAGCAGACGAACGCGTCGGCCGAGTGGCCGATCAATTGGCTGTGCGTGTTACCCCCGAGCGGATAGCCAACATGGTTACTCAGAATGGTTAAGAAGCAGCTAAGACGCGTCCTCGCGCGGCGCACTCGGTCGGCTCCCCTCCCCCTTGTGGGCAGGGCTATCGCACGTGACCGAGGAGATCGAAGAGGAAAGCATCGTTCCATCCTGCGCGCTTGAGCTTGGCTCGCAAGGAGATTTTTGTGCGGGGCGAGGGTTAGGCATCACCCCGTGTGATCGAACTGATGCAAGATCGCGGAGAAGGCGTAGGGCTGCTGGGCGATCCCGCTGCTGTCGGGCGAGGCGAAGGGAGCGCCGGCGCTGTTGCCGTTGTCGCGCGCCACCGACCACATCGCCAGCCGCGCGACATTGGCATCCATCTGCGCGTAATTGACGAGCGCCTGCGCGTCGGCGAGCGTGAACACCTCGGAGGCCACATCATTGACGCCGATCATCGGCGTGATCCCGATCTTGGACGGCAGGCCTAGGCTCGCGATCTGCTTTTCGGTGGCGATCGTTGCGTTGATGGCGTCAACGCCCATCTGACCGCCGTTGTCGACCGATGCGCCGTAATCCATTGTCATGATATTGACGAGGTCGACGTTGAGCCCGTCGTGCTTGGCGCTCGCCAGCACGTTGAGGCCGTCGGCGGTCAAACCCGTCGGTAGGACTGGCAGCGTGAAGGAAACATTCAGGCCGGGATTGGCGGCTTTGAGTCCAACGAGCGCCTGATCGCGCAGCGTGAGCGAACGCTGGTCCGCGACCGCCGCGCCCTCGATGTCGAAGTCGAGCGAGTGGACATGGTAGCGGTCGATCACCGATTGATATTCCGCCTGCAGGTTCGCTGCGGTCATCGCGGTCAGCGCCGCTTCCTGCCCGGCAGCGCCGCCGAATGAGATCGTCACGTCGCCGCCCGCGGCCTGGATTGCCTGCACCTGCGAGAGAATCGTCGTGCCGTTGGCCAGCGTGTCGTCGCTGATCGTGCCGGCGCCTTGCCAGCCGATGCCGCTTGGCGAGCTGAGCACGAAGGCGAGCGTGAAATTGTGGATGCCGGAGGCGGCTGCGATGGCGGAGAGATTGGCATCCTGCGGCATCGCCATATCGATATAGGGCGTGAATTCGCGCGAAAGGCTGCCGCCGCTCGGTGGTGCTGGCGGTGCTGCTGGCGCGGTGTGGACGGAGATCGGCGCCGACTCGGCGGACGAGCCGGCGGCGTCGAGCGCCGCCACCGCGAAGGCGTAGGTCGTGTCGGCGGCAAGGTTGACGACGGTAAAGCTTGTCGCCGTGGTGGTGGCGATCTGATGCTCGTTCTCGAAAATCGCGTAGCCCGTGACCGTGCCCCCGCCTGGCACGCTCGACGCCGTCCAGCTCAGCGTCGTCGCCACGCTGGACGTGCCGGTGGCTGCAAGCGCGGTCGGCACCGTCGGAACGGCAGGCGGCGCGTTGCTCGCAGCGACGAGCGTCCAGGGCTCACCCGTGCCGGCGCCGCCGTTGTTGTGCGCGGGGTCGGCGCCTTGCGTCCACCAATTGGCTTTGTAGGTGACGCCGT
>VAZQ01000348.1 GCA_005883115.1 Alphaproteobacteria bacterium
CGGCGCAGGTTGCAGCGGCGGTGCGCATGCAAGACAAGAGCGGCAAGAAATATCTCGAATTCCATCAGAAGCTACTCGGCGGGCGCGGGCAGGCGGACAAGGCGCGTGCGCTCGCAGCCGCCAAGGACGTGGGGCTCGATGTCGCACAGATCGAAAAAGATATGACGAGCGACGAGGTCAAGGCCACGATCGAGGAGAGCTTCAAGCTCGCGGATGCACTCGGGCTCAACGGAACGCCAAGCTACGTCGTGGGCAACGATGTGGTGGTCGGTGCCGTCGGCTTGAACTCGCTCAAAGAAAAGGTGAATGCTGCGCGTTGCGGCAAGCCTACTTGCTAGGTCGGCGACCTCCTCCCTGCCAACCAGCCGATTCGAATCCGCCTCACACGGCCCCTCGTGTGAACGCGAGCTCACGCACGCTGGCACGGTTGATGCGGAGGTCCAACCACGCAGGCGATTCGCGCATCGGCTTCCCCTTCGCGCAGGAGGTCCTTATAAACGGCCTGCCCCCATTGGTTCCGGCGGCGGACCGCCTATGGCAAAAACCGTTTACGTCCTCAACGGCCCCAATCTCAATCTGCTCGGGACACGCGAGCCCAAGACCTACGGGCGCGCCACGTTGCGAGATGTCGAGAAGCTTTGCCATGAAGCCGCCGGACGCCACAAATTCGAGCTCGAATTCCGGCAGTCGAACCACGAGGGAGAAATCGTGGACCTGATCCATGAGGCCGCCGCGAACAAGGCAACCGGCATCATCATCAATGCGGGCGGTTATACTCACACCTCGGTCGCAATCCGCGATGCGGTTGCGGCGGTCCACGTGCCCGTGGTGGAAGTCCATATCAGCAACATTTTCGCGCGCGAGAGCTTTCGCCATCATTCCCACGTCGCCCCAGTTGCCAAAGCCAGCCTGTGCGGCTTCGGCGTCGCCGGTTATGCGCTCGCCATCGACGGCTTGGCCGCGCTGATCGGGACGCGGCGCAAGAGCTAGGCTCATGAGCAGCGAGCGCAGGAGCAAGGACAAGCTCGCGATTGATCCCGAGCTCGTGCGCGAGCTTGCCCGCCTGCTCGAGGAGACCGGGCTGAGCGAAATCGAGTTCGAACGCGACGGGCAGCGCGTGCGCGTGGCGCGACAGATGCAGGCGCTCGTCGGCCCGTCTCGCCTCGCTTCTGTTGCGGACGTGCCTCTGCTCGTCCCCGAACCCGCCTCGATCGATCCCGCCAAGCATCCGGGCGTCGTCACTTCGCCAATGGTCGGGACCGCTTATGTCGGGCCGGAACCGGGTTCGCGTCCCTTCGTCGAAGTCGGCAGCCGGGTGCAAACCGGCGACACGCTCCTCATCGTCGAAGCCATGAAGACCATGAATCAGATTCCCTCCCCGCGAAGCGGCACGGTGGTCCAGGTTCTGATCGCGGATGGTCAGCCGGTGGAATTCGGCGAACCCTTGATGATCATAGAGTGAGTGCTCTGCTCCCCGGGCTCTTGCTTGCGAAGTTGTCGAAATGTTTGACAAGATCCTGATCGCAAACCGCGGTGAAATTGCATTGCGCGTGCTGCGCGCCTGCAAAGAGCTGGGGATACCCTCGGTCGCCGTGCATTCGACCGCCGATGAGGATGCCATGCACGTGCGCCTCGCCGACGAGAGCGTGTGCATTGGCCCGCCGCCTGCCCGCGACAGCTATCTCAATATCCCGGCGCTGCTGGCCGCCTGCGAAATCACCGGCGCCGACGCGGTGCATCCCGGTTACGGCTTTCTCGCGGAGAATGCACGCTTTGCCGAAATACTCGCCGAGCACGACATTCATTTCATCGGGCCGAAGCCGGCGCATATTCGACTCATGGGCGACAAGATCGAAGCCAGGCGCACGGCGGAACGATTGGGCATGCCGGTGGTGCCGGGGTCCAATGGCGGCTTGTCCTCCGATGAGGAGGCGATATCGGTGGCGCATGCGCTTGGTTTTCCGGTTCTCCTCAAGGCTGCTGCCGGGGGCGGCGGGCGGGGCATGAAGGTAGCGCAGCGGCCGGAAGACCTCATCGCAACGCTCGCCACCGCTCGCGCGGAGTCCAAGGCCGCCTTCGGCGATGAGGCGCTTTATCTCGAGAAATATCTCGCGCAGCCGCGCCACGTCGAGATCCAGGTGCTGGGCGACGGCCACGGTCGGGCCATCCATCTGGGCGAGCGCGACTGCTCACTGCAGCGCCGCTATCAGAAAGTTTGGGAGGAAGGTCGTTGCCCGGCGCTCAATGAGGGGGCGCGCAACGCAATCGGCGAAGCGGTCGCCGAAGCGATGCGCCAGCTGGAATATCTCGGCGTCGGCACTGTCGAGTTCCTATATGCGGACGGGAAGTTTCATTTCATCGAGATGAACACGCGCATCCAGGTCGAGCATCCCGTGACCGAGATGATCACCGACATCGACCTTGTGCTCGAACAAATCCGGGTGGCGGCGGGCGGCGAGCTCGACCTCTCCCAACGCGACGTGAGGTTCAACGGGCACGCGATCGAGTGTCGAATCAATGCGGAAAACCCGGTCTCCTTTCGTCCTTCACCCGGCAAAATCGTGCACTACCACCCGCCGGGCGGTCTGGGCGTGCGCGTCGACTCGGCCGTCTATCACGGCTACTCGATTCCACCTTATTACGATTCACTGGTTGGCAAGCTGATCGTGCACGGCAAGACGCGCGGCGAATGCCTGATGCGCCTCAAGCGTGCGCTGGACGAATTCGTCATCGAGGGCATTGAAACGACGCTGCCCCTATTCCGCGCGCTCGTGCGCGAGAAGGATGTGATCGATGGCGACTACCACATCCACTGGCTTGAAGCGTTCTTGGCCCGCGGCGGGATGCAAGCCTAGCGTGGCGCACAAGGCGGCCCGGACCTTCTCCCGTTCCTGATCTGGGCTTATGCGCGGATTAGGCCGCGTGAGATAACCGAACGCGACCGGGCGCCGCAACTGACAGCGCGCATGCGCGGCAAATGCGTTCGCACGCGGCCTCTCCCATGGCGCGTTGAAACGCCTTATCTTGTTCTCGGGCGCCCGAACAAAATCGCATGGCCAACCGCGAAAGCACGTTCATTGAAATCACGCCGGAGGTCCTGCTTAAGGCCTATGCCTGCGGCATCTTTCCCATGGCGGAGAGCGCGGACGACCCGGCGCTCTACTGGATCGAGCCGGAGAAGCGCGGCGTCATTCCCCTCGAGCGCTTCCACATGCCAAGTCGGCTCGCGCGCACGGTGCGCTCCGATCGCTTCAGTGTCACCGTCGATCGGGACTTCGACGGAGTGCTCGAGGGCTGTGCCGCGGCTCAGCCCGCTCGGCCCCGCACCTGGATCAATGCCCGCATCCGCGTGCTTTATCGCAAGCTTTACGAGCGGCGTCACTGCCATAGTCTCGAGGTTTACGAAGGCGACAACTTGGTGGGCGGGCTTTACGGTGTTACGTTAGGGCGCGCGTTCTTCGGCGAGAGCATGTTCCATCGGGCGAGGGATGCTTCCAAGGTCGCCCTTGTGCATCTCATCGCTCGACTCAAGGCCGGTGGATTCCGGCTACTCGACACGCAGTTCGTGACCGATCACCTGCGTATATTCGGCGCGATCGAAGTGCCGCGGCGCCAATATCATAAACTGCTCGAAGCGGCATTGGCGGGCGAGGGCGACTTCGCCGCGCTCGATACAAAGCATCCGGTCACAGGTGCGCAGGCGCTCGCCTATCTGGCGAGCAATCGAAGCTCGCGCGCATGATGCGATCAGCGCTGCGGCGCCGGCTGCTGGCTGCCTCGCCGGGGCGGCGTCGCCGTCGCGGCCGGCTTGGGGCTCAGTGCAGGGGCGGCGGGGGGCGGCTCGGGCGCTGGTGCAGCGGCGATCACGGGATTCTTGCAGTCGGTCAGCCAGACGTCATAGATCGGGTGCTCCACCGCGTGCAGGCCCGGGCTCGATGCGAACATCCAACCCGTGAAGATGCGCTTGATCTCGCCCTGCAGCGTCACTTCGTCGACCTCGATGAAGGCATCGGTGTTCGAAGTCTCCGTCGGTGGGCGCGTGTAGCAGACGCGTGCCGTCACCTGCAGCGCGCCGAATTGCACGGTCTCGCCGACGGCTGCATCGAAGCTGATGATGCGGCCGGTGATTTTATCGAGTCCGGAGAACAACGCACCCTTGTTGGCGATCTTCTGCGACGGTGGCTCTGCGACAACCTCATCGCCGGGCGGCGGCAACGTGTCGGCGGGTTGCAGCGCGCCGCGGGGTTGGCGTTCGCCGGGCGCAAGCGAAGGATCGACGGCCGCCGCGGCGCCTTCGGGCGGCGGCAATGGTTGCGACTGCACACCCGCGGGTGGGCTTTCGCGGGCCTGCCCCGGATAGGGCTGATCGGGATACTGCTGCTGCGGATAGCGCGGGCCGGGGTAACGCTCGTCCGGATAGGATGGATAGCCCTGCTGCTGCGGCACAGGCGTGGGTTGGCGGCCGGGCACGCTCGACGGTGGCCTTGGCGGAGGCCCGAACAGAGCCTCGAATGGGTTGAAGAACTGCGCCGCCGCGGGAACCACGCCGAGCATGCCGCCGGCCGCGAGCGGTGCAGCGATGAAGCAGGCGACGTGAAGCAAGCGGGTCATCGGGCGACGTCGTTGACAGGGGCAGGAAGCCTCGCCGGTTAACACGGAGAATACGGCAGCGAGAGGGCCGCTCAGGTCCTGCTTTCAGCGCCCTGCCCCTGTCGGCCTGCTCTATTCCGGTCTCTCGCAGGCGATCAGCTACCCGGGGTCCAGGCCTTATAATCGCCGGTCGCCTTGGGCCGGCGGCCTTGGGCGAGGGTTGAGCCGATCGGGCGATGCGCGGCGGGTGTGCCGGTGAGATTGGGCCGGTGCGGCTTCCACCACGGCCGCGGCGTAACGTTTTCCTGCGTCGGCAGGGTATCAACGGTGTGGTGCAGCCAGCCATGCCAGGACGGCGGCACGATCGAAGCCTCCGCGGTGCCGCTATAAATCACCCAGCGTCGCTCGAATCCGAGCCCCGGATCGATCTTGCCGCCCCGCGTGCGGTAATAGCGATTGCCGAACTCGTCCTCGCCCACGAACTCGCCGTAGAGCGCGGTCCACAGCAGCGTGCCGAAGGTCGCCCCGTTCCACCAGGTAAAGAAGCGCAGAAAAAACGTTTTCATCGGCTCGTTCAAATCAGGGCAGCTGGGCGGCGCGTTCATGCCACCGTCGCCCGACGAAGTCCATCCGCGGAGGGCACTGTCGCGCAGCGCATTGGCGCCTCTCGCCTGAAGACGACGCGTGGCTTGTGACTTATGTCGCCCAGCGGACGAATCAAAGCGCGAACCCACTCGGACCAATGCAGGAGGTGCATCACCGCGCCGAGGCCAAAATCCGCACTAATAGCGCACCGAAGGCCGCCCCGCAGGCGCGCTGGCATCGCTGGTGGCATAGAGAGGGGACCCATTCCCTGCCCCGGCTCAAGCTCCCTAGGGACTCGCACGCGTTGATAATTTCTCGCTTGACACGAATTCCGTGACAGCCGCGTGACCGGACTGTGAAAGAGGCCCTTCTGAATCCGCCGCCGATATCCGATACTTCCCGCATTGCACCTGAGTCGCCCCCGAATTTCACAGGGCACTACCACATTTAGCAGTTTGTTTACGGACATCATACTAAGCCTTGACGCAAGGCGGGTGCTGTCTTAGCTTTAAAAAGTTCGGCGCGAGTGGTTCGAAGTCCCGCCGGGCGCTCTCCTGAAGGGGTCTGCGTAACCGCTCCGCTTGCCGCAACGGCGCCGGAGAGCGGCTCTTCGTTGCCTGGAACGGCCGAGCGCGGCTGTGCCGCAGCAAGCCCGTCGGGCTGTGGGGAGAGGCGCTAAAGGGAGAGTACGAGCCAGTCGTAGGCACGGCCGGGAGGCCAAGGTCGCGCCATGGGTTATGTGTCGGCGGCCCGCACCGGGCTGCCGCGCCAACGATAAGGGGCGAACGATGCGGATCGAGCGGCGATACACGCAAGAAGGACAGTCCCCTTACGCGGACATCGCGTTCCGGCTGACGGAAAGCGAGATTCGCAATCCTGACGGCTCGGTGGTGTTCCACGCCGACGACGTCGAAGTGCCAAGCTTCTGGTCGCAGGTCGCCGCCGACGTGCTGGCCCAAAAATACTTCCGCAAGGCAGGGGTGCCCGTGCGGCTGAAGAAGGTCGAGGAGGAGACCGTTCCCTCGTGGCTGTGGCGCTCGACTGCCGACGAAGCGGCACAGGCGGAGCTTCCGGAAAAGGAGCGCAGCATCGGCGAACATTCCTCGAAACAGGTCTTCGAGCGGCTCGCCGGCACCTGGACCTACTGGGGTTGGAAGGGCGGCTATTTCGATTCGGAGACGGACGCGAACGCCTTCTTCGACGAGCTTGTCTACATGCTCGCGAAGCAAATGGCAGCGCCGAACTCGCCGCAATGGTTCAATACTGGGCTCTATTGGGCTTACGGCATTGACGGGCCGAGTCAGGGGCACTTCTACGTCGACTTTGCCACCGGCAAGCTCACCAAATCGAAGTCGGCCTACGAACATCCGCAGCCGCACGCCTGCTTCATCCAGTCGATCGCCGATGATCTCGTCAACGAAGGCGGGATCATGGATCTATGGGTGCGGGAGGCGCGTCTGTTCAAATATGGCTCGGGGACCGGCTCGAACTTCTCGCGCTTGCGCGGGGAGGGCGAACGGCTGGCGGGTGGCGGGAAATCGTCCGGCCTGATGAGCTTTCTCAAGATCGGCGATCGCGCCGCCGGCGCCATCAAATCGGGCGGCACCACGCGCCGCGCTGCCAAAATGGTGATCGTCGATGCCGATCATCCCGATGTCGAGCAATTCATCGACTGGAAGGTGATCGAGGAGCAGAAAGTCGCCTCCCTCGTCACCGGCTCCAGAATAAACCAGAAGCACCTGCGCGCGATTCTCAAAGCTTGCGTGAACTGCGAGGGGTCGGGCGACGACTGCTTCGATCCGGAGAAAAACCCGGTGCTGCGGCGGGAGATCAAAGCCGCGCGCAAGAACCACGTGCCGGACAATTTCATCAAGCGCGTGATCCAGTTCGCCAAGCAGGGCTATACCGATATCGAGTTCCCCGTCTACGACACCGACTGGGATTCGGAAGCTTATCTCACCGTCTCCGGACAGAACTCCAACAATTCGGTGCGCCTCACCGACGAGTTCCTCAAGGCGGTGGAGGCCGACGGCGATTGGGATCTGTTCTGGCGCACGAGGCCCGGCAAGATCGCCAAGACAATCAAGGCGCGCACGCTGTGGGAGAAGATCGGCTACGCCGCCTGGGCCTGCGCCGATCCCGGGTTGCAGTACCACACCACCGTGAACGATTGGCATACCTGCCCGGTCTCGGGGCCGATCCGCGCCAGCAATCCGTGCTCGGAATACATGTTCCTCGACGACACCGCGTGCAATCTCGCTTCCATGAATTTACTGGCGTTTCGTAACGCCGAAACGCAACAGTTCGATCTCGAAGGCTACGAGCACGCAGTGCGGCTGTGGACCATCGTGCTCGAAATCTCGGTGCTGATGGCGCAATTCCCCTCCCGCGAGATCGCCCAACTTTCGTTCGACTTCCGCACGCTGGGACTGGGCTACGCCAATCTCGGCGGCCTTTTGATGTCGTCGGGCCTCCCCTACGACTCGGATGCGGGCCGCCAGATCGCAGGCGCGCTCACCGCGATCATGACGGGCGTCAGCTACGCGACTTCTGCCGAAATGGCGGCACTGCTCGGCCCCTTCCCCGGCTACAAGAAGAACCGCGAGCACATGCTGCGCGTGATGCGCAACCACCGCCGCGCCGCGCATGGCGAGCGCACCGGCTACGAGAAGGTGGCAACCCCGCCGGTGCCGCTCGACCACAAGGCTTGCCCCGACCCACGCATGATCGAGCATGCGGAGCGCGCCTGGGATCGCGCGCTGGCGCTCGGCGAGCAGCACGGCTATCGCAATGCCCAGGTCTCGGTGATCGCGCCCACCGGCACGATCGGTCTGGTCATGGACTGCGACACAACCGGCATCGAGCCTGACTTCGCGTTGGTTAAGTTCAAGAAGCTCGCCGGCGGCGGCTATTTCAAGATCATCAACCGAGCGGTGCCGGAAGCGCTGCGCGTACTCGGCTACTCGCAAGAAGAGATCGCGCAGATCGAGACTTACGCGGTCGGCCACGGCAGCCTCGTGGATGCGCCCGGCATCAATCACACCACGCTCAAGCAGAAGGGCTTCACCCAGGAGGCGATCGAGAAGGTGGAAAAGGCGTTGCGCAGCGCCTTCGATATCAAGTTCGTGTTCAACAAGTGGACGCTGGGCGAGGAATTCGCGCCGGAGAAGCTTGCCGATCCACGCTTCGATCTTCTTTCCGCGCTCGGCTTCACCAGGCGCGAGATTGAGGCCGCCAACGTGCATGTTTGCGGGGCTATGACGGTCGAGGGCGCACCACACCTCAAGGCCGAGCACTATCCGGTGTTCGACTGCGCCAATCCCTGCGGCCGCAACGGCAAGCGCTACCTCTCGGTCGAGAGCCACATCCGCATGATGGCGGCGGCGCAGCCCTTCATCACGGGCGCGATCTCCAAAACCATCAACATGCCCAACGACGCCACGGTCGAGGACTGCAAGGCGGCCTATCTCCTCTCCTGGAAGCTCGGACTCAAGGCCAACGCACTCTATCGTGACGGTTCGAAGCTCTCGCAGCCGCTGCAGTCGCAATTGATCGCGGAGGAGGACGAGGACGACGAGATCATCGAAGCCTTCATCGACAAGCCGGCCGCGGCGCGCGCCTCCGCACTCGCGGAGAAGGTGGTGGAGAAGGTGGTCGAACGCATCGTCGTGATGCGCGAGCGCGAGCGAATGCCGGACCGCCGCAAGGGCTATACGCAAAAGGCCGTGGTCGGCGGTCACAAGGTCTATCTGCGCACTGGCGAATACGACGACGGCCGGCTGGGCGAGATCTTCATCGACATGCACAAGGAGGGCGCGGCGCTGCGCTCGCTGCTCAACAACTTCGCGATCGCGGTCTCGCTCGGCCTGCAATATGGCGTCCCGCTCGAGGAATATGTCGACGCCTTCACCTTCACCCGCTTCGAGCCCTCCGGCCCGGTGCAGGGTAACGACTCGATCAAATACTCGACCTCGATCCTCGATTACGTCTTCCGCGAGCTCGCCGTGAGCTATCTCGAGCGCTTCGACTTGGCCCATGTGGACCCCACGGAAGGCGGCTTCGACGCCCTCGGCAAGGGCGTGGAGGAAGGCAGGCCGAGCGCGGCAACAAAGTACGTGTCCAAGGGGCTCACGCGTTCACGGACCGACAAGCTTTCGGTTTTGACGGGTGGTGCGGCGCCTGAGGCGCGTTCACCCTCCCCCATCGGCGGGGGGGAGGGTGGCGCGCGTGGCGCTCCCGGCGGCAAAGTCACCGCCTTTGCCGGCCGCGAGCCGCGCGCAGAAATCGCCGGCAGCACGGCGCTCAAGGCCGAGCCTGAGCAGAAACTCTCGCCCGCCGAGCAGCTCGAGCAGCAGCCGGTCGTCTTGGCGCGCGCAAGCGCACGAGTGCTTGCGGCAGAGAAACGCGCCGAGGCCAAGGCCAAGGGCTACGAGGGCGAGGCCTGCGGCGAATGCGGCAATGTGCCTTAAGTGCGACACGTGTGGAAGCACAACTGGTTGCTCGTAACGGAGCACCCAATGACACACGATTATAAGGTAACGTTCACACGAGAAGAACAGATCGCAACGATCGCTGCATCATGGCTCGATGCTCACGCTAGTGAGCGGCGTTACATTACCGAATTTGTCGAAAATACATTGACGAAGCGCTTGAGAAAAAAAGACCGCCTCAAAATCGAATACTTCGATCGAACATGCAAGTATGACGAACC
>VAZQ01000645.1 GCA_005883115.1 Alphaproteobacteria bacterium
TCTGGCTGCACCGTGTTCTGCAACAGAACGGCATTGAGAGCCATGTGGTCGATCCGGCCTCGATCGCGACGCCGCGGCGGCGCCGGCGGGCCAAGACGGACAGGCTCGACGGCGAGACGCTGCTGCGGGCGCTTCTCGCCTACAAGCGCGGCGAGCCGCGGGTCTGCGCGATGGTGGTTGCGCCCTCGCCCGAGGAAGAGGATCGCCGGAGGCTTTGCCGCGAACGGCGGACATTGATCGAGGAGCGCATCACGCATGTGAACCGGATCAAGGGGCTTCTGTTCGCGCAGGGCATCTCCGACTACGCCCCGCTGCGGCGCGACCGGCGGGCGCGGCTTGAGGCATTGCGCACCGGAGACGGACGGGAGCTGCCTTCGCATTTGAAGGCGCAGCTCGGCCGCGCGCTCGACCGGATCGAGCTGCTTGTGGACCAGATCAAGGCGGTCGAGGCCGGGCAGGAAGCTCTGCTGGCGGCGGCGAGAAAGCCTGCAAGCGAAGAGGCCGTGCCGGACCCGGTCACGATGCTGCTCGCCTTGAAGGGAATGGGCGCGAACTTCGCCGCCGTGCTCTGGTCGGAGGCGTTCTATCGGCAGTTCGCCAACCGCCGCCAGGTCGCCGCCTATGCGGGCCTTGCGGCAACGCCTTGGCAAAGCGGAGGCATCCGGCACGAGCAGGGCGTGTCGAAGGCCGGCAATCCCAGGCTGCGGACCACGATGATCCAGCTCGCCTGGCTGTGGATACGTCACCAGCCGCAGTCGGCCCTGACACGCTGGTTCAAAGAGCGAAGCCAGCAAGGCCGCAAGCGCGCGATCGTGGCGCTGGCGCGCAAGCTTCTCGTGGCATTGTGGAAGTATGTCACCCAGGGCGTCGTCATCGAGGGGGCCGTGATGAAGCCCGCCGCCTGATCCGGGACCGGGCCCCGCAGCAAGCTCCACCGCCCGCGCGCAACGAAACAACCAAAACCCATCCGCCGAGGCCCGATCAGCCTCGGAAGATCCGGGTGGACGAACCGATGGATTGCATGGCTTCAAACGCCGCAACGAAGAATGGCCTCGTCCTCTCGAGCCTGCCCGCCGCAAGCGGAATCCTGGTGCAGTCGCCTCGCGCGACGACCGAATGTGAGTTTGGTCTGGCAAGCAACCCAGATCGCCGAACCGGCTCGAACCTTGGATCGCAAATGCGAGGATTGCAGATGCCCTGACCGAACCGCCAACACGAGGAGTTCCTGTCGTGCCCGACGGACCAAGCATGATGACGTGCTCGCTCAACTCAAGGCCAAGCCGCTGCGCGGCGGCCCTAAAGGGCCGGCCTTGACTTGATCTGCGCGCGTCATCCTGCACAGCCCGCGGTCGGGACGAAGAGGTGGCCGCAGTCGAACAAAAAGGTGACTGCTCATCCTTGACACACACATTCCCCATGTGAGCAAT
>VAZQ01000349.1 GCA_005883115.1 Alphaproteobacteria bacterium
CTGTAGCGGCGCATCTCATCCGTCGACCAGCGCCAGCGCATGATGACATCGAGGCCGATCGACAGTTTGATGGAGACGTTGCGGTGCTCGGCAGCGCGCGCAACTTGCGTCGCCCACGGCTCCCAACCCCGCTCGGGAAGCGGCGGCCGGCCAAGATGGTTGATCACGATCTTGAGCTCCGGCAGGCGCTCCGCCAGCTCGAGCACGGATTCGAACTGCGCCGCGTTGACGGGTATGGCATCGAAGGCAAGCCCCGCCGCGGCCAGGAGCTTTTGGGATTCGATCACGCCGTCCTGCAGCAGCCAGCGTGGATCCGGCTCGTTGCTGATGAGATGGCGCACGCCGACGAGCTTCCCGCGGGAGCGCAGCCGCTCGAGCGCCCGCGCCGTTGCGTCGGGGTCGGCAAGCGGCAGCCAGCCAACCACGCCGCGAACGAACTCGACCTCGTTGCAGAGATCGAGACACTCCTCGGTCTCCCCGCCGACTTGATGCAGCACCTGCACCAGCACCGTTCCCTTGATGCCGCAGCGGTTGAGCTCCGGACGCAGGTCGTCGGGCGTGAAATCGCGCGCCAGGCGATCACCGACCTGATCCGGCCACGTATAGGTGTGCCGCCTCCTCCACCAGAAATGATGATGCGAATCGATCATGGCCTTATCCGATCGGGATCTCGCCGCCCCGCAACGATCCTTGCGCTTTTCCCTCGGCCATCCGCTGCTCCGATTGCTGTGGCTGAAACCCCACAATTCAACCGCGTCTGCGCCGCCTGATTTCCTTGATCACCGCGCTGTTGTCCAAGTCTCCCTCGCCTTGCCACACGCAGGCTTGCAAGACATCGGCATGAATTGCGAGCAGCGGAAGGTCTTGGCTTACCCGTTGCGCCTGTTCGAGCATCAGGTGGACGTCCTTGAGATGCTGGGTGATGCGGCCCTCGGCTGCGAATTCGCCCCTGATCATTTTCAATCCTTTGGTATCCATGACCTGCGAATATGCGGCCGAGCTGCGCGCGACGTTGAGAAAAGCCTCCAGATCAAGTCCGAGCCGCTCGGCAAAAACCAGACCTTCGGCCATAGCCAAGCGGTTGAGCCCCAGGATGAGGTTGACCGCAAGTTTGGCACGCCCGGCGTCTCCAATTTTGCCGATGTGGAAATGGCGGGCAAACAGCGCGTGTAACACCCCTTCCGCTGCGCGGATAACCTCGGCATCGCCCCCGATCAGCCCGACTCCCTCGCCGCGGGCGACTTGGCCGCTTGATCCCGAAACCGGTGTTTCCAAAAGGCGCAGCCCGCGTTTGCCGACACGCTCCGCCAACAGCGCGATGCGCTCCGGGTCGCAAGTACTCGCGCAAAGCACGACTTTGGTGGAGTCTTCGCCTGCGGCGGGCAACAGCTCCCGTTCGATCACGTCCTCGACCTGGTCCGTGCTGAACACCGCAAGGACGATTGGATTGCAGCGCTGCGCCAGATCGCCAACGCAGGCGGCAGGACGGCCGCCGGACTGCGCGAGCTTCACGTTTTTGGCGCCATCGACGTCGAAGCCCATGACCGCAAAGCCCGCGCCAAGCAAGCGGCTCACGAATGCCTGGCCCAACAGGCCGAGGCCAACCACGCCGACAGACTCGGTCACGAGCCTGCCTCGGCGCTTTGTGTTGCGGCGGTAGCAGCCATCAACTTATCCCGACCGTCCGACCGGCGGACATCAACCGAGCGGCGCGATGGCGAGCTCGCGCGCAGCCGCGTCGAGGCTCTCGCGCAACGGCTTGGGCACGGGGATGCCATTCTTCGTGCGGTCCTGCCGCTTGCGATGGCTCTGCTCCCCCGGCAGCCAGATGCGTTCGACCCCAGGCAGTCGCTCGGCACCGCGCATCACGCGCACCGCCGCATCGACCTGGCGCTTGAACAGCGCCGCCGGCGCGAAGGCGTCGACCGACAGCGCAACTATGGCATGGCCCGTATTGGTGGCCTTGCCCTGCTCCTTGACGAAATCGACGACGTCGCGCCCGAAAGCGGCCTGGTTGAGGGCACCCGCCAGCAGTCCCACCATCAGGCTCAACCCATAGCCCTTGTAATCGCCGATCGGCAGCAGCAGGCCTTGCTCCGCGCGTTTGGGGTCGGTGAGCGGCTTGCCGTCGCGGCCGATCATCCAGCCGGCCGGCAACTCCTCTCCGCGCTGCATCTTCAGACGCACCTTGCCGAAGGCCGCAACGGTCGGCGCCATGTCGAGCACGACCGGCGCCTCGTCCTGGGCCGGGATCGCGATTGCGATCGGGTTGGTGCCGAGCAAGTTCTCGGTCGAACCCCACGGCGGCAGATGGTTGTTGCTGCCAACGGCGAGATAGATCCCGATCATGTCATGGGCGAGCGGCATCATGGCGTAGAGCGCCGCCGGGCCGGCATGGTTGCTCATTCGCGCGCCCACCCAGGCAACGCCTGCGGCTTTGGCCTTCTCGATCGCCGTCATCGCGGCAAAACGCATGACCAGATGGCCCATGCCGTTGTCGCCGTCGACGAGCGCGGTGGCCGGACGCTCCTCTACGATGTGTATATGCGGACGCGCGTTGATCCCGCCCGCCTTGAGGCGCCGCAGATAAAGCGGCAGGCGGATCACGCCGTGCGTGTCGCTGCCGCGCAAATCGGCCTCGACCATCAGTCCGGCGGCAATCTCCGCATCCGCGGAGGGAAGACCGGCAGCCTCGAAGGCGCGCTTGACGAAAGCCGCCAGCGCCGCCGGCGCGACACGCGGCGCATCGCTCGAGCCTGCGAGGTTGATAGCGGCCTGTCCTGACATATCCACTCCTGCGGGCTACCGCTATGTCATATGGATCGTAGCGCGATTACAACCGCCTTCTCGGCTCGCTCGTTTGGCGACGGCAATTGTCCCTTGCTACGGGCCATGGCCTTATACGGACACTGCTTGCTCCGGGTGGGACCGATCATCGCATGGCTCGCTACCGCGTTACGGTCGACACCGGAGGAACCTTTTCGGACTTCGTCGCTCTCAACGAGGAAACGGGCAAGCTCTCGATCGCCAAGCTGCCTTCGACGCCCGACGATCCCTCGCGCGCGATCATTGCTGGAATCGAGGAACTCATCGCAACGGCTGGTGAGTCAACCGAGATCGGATATTTCTGCCACGGCACGACCGTCGGCACCAACGCCCTACTCGAAGGCAAGGGCGCCAAGACCGGCTTGCTGGTAACTGAAGGATTTCGCGGCATCTATCCGGTCGGCGAGCAGGCACGGCCCTACGGCGCGGCGATTTTCGACGTGATGTATGACAAGCCGGCGCCGCTGATCCCGCAGAGTCTGACCGGTGAGGTGAAGGAACGGGTCGATTTCCGCGGAAATGTGGTCCAAGCGCTCGACGAGGCGGCGCTGCGCAAAACCGTGCGCCTGCTCGCCGCAGAGAACGTCGGGTCGGTCGCGGTCTGTCTGCTGTTCTCGTTCCTTCATCCCGCGCACGACGCGCGCGTGCGCGAGATCGTGCGCGAAGAGATCCCCGAGTGTGACGTCTCGCTCTCCTGCGAGGTGCTGCCGCAGATCCGCGAGTACTATCGATTGAGCACCACCGTCATCAATGCCTATCTGCAGCCGATCCTCTCGCACTACATCGCCGAGCTCGACCGGCGCCTCGAACGTGTCGGCGTCGCCACCAGGCAAAAGTACATCATGCAGTCGAACGGCGGGATGGCGACCTTTGCTGCCGCGGCGCGGCGCGCGGTCACCACCGTATTGTCGGGACCGGCGGGCGGCGTCACCGCGGGCGTGCTCGCCGGCCGCATGATCGGGCTTGCGAACATTATCACCTTCGATATGGGCGGAACGTCATGCGACGTGGCGCTAGTCAAGGACGGCGGGCCATTGCTGTCGAGTCGAGGACAGATTGCCGGGCGCGATCTCGCCTTACCCATGCTGGACATCAATACGGTGAGCGCCGGCGGCGGCACGATCGCGACGGTCGATCGCTTCGGTATGTTGCAAGTCGGACCAGCGAGCGCCGGCGCCGTGCCGGGGCCGGCCTGCTACGGGCGCGGCGGCGAGATGCCGACCATCACCGATTGCAATCTGGTGCTGGGCTATCTCGGCGAGGACGGCTTCCTCGGCGGGCGAATGCACCTCCAGGCGTCCAAAGCGCGGGCGGCAATCATGTCCAAGGTCGCGCGTCCCCTGGGGCTTGATCTCATCGACGCGGCCGAAGGGATCGTGCGCATCATTGACGTGAAGATGCAGGAGGCGATCAAGGCTATCTCCACTATGCGCGGGCACGACCTGCGCGATTTCATGCTGTTTGCGTTCGGCGGCGCGGGACCGCTGCATGCCGGCCGCATCTGCGATGAGCTCGGTATGGCAGGTGTCATCGTGCCACTTTATCCGGGGGTATTTTCAGCGATCGGTTTGTTGATGTCCGACGTGAAGCACGGCTACATCCGTTCGAAACTGGCGCCGCTGACCGAAGTCGCGCCCGAAGAGGTAAATCACATCTTCGACCAGATGACAGCGCAAGCGCTTGCGGAGCTGCGCGGCGATGGCTTCGCACCCGATCGCATCCGCGTCGAACGGGGGCTCGACATGCGCTACGCCGGCCAGGGATACGAGGTCGCCGTGCCCTGCCCTGCCGAACCGTTGCGGCCGAGCGATCTGAAAGAGCTGCGCATGGGTTTCGATCAGCGCCACCTGAGCGCCTTCGGTCACATGGCGCCGGAGGAGCCGGTCGAGATCGTGTCCTACCGGGTGCGCGGCCTCGGGCTCCTGCCGTCCATCGAGATGCCGAAATTCTCGCCCACGGGCGCGGCGCTTGCAGACGCACGGCGGGGCAGCCGGCGCGTGCGCTTCGATGGAGCGGAGCTCGACTGCCCGATCTATCAGCGCGACCAAATCGATGTGGGTGCAAACTTCGCAGGCCCGGCGATCCTCGAGCAGCTCGATTGCACCACCGTCGTGCGCCCCGGGCAGAATGCGCGGGTGGACGAATGGAAGAACCTGATCGTGACGCAGGAACGCTGATCGCCATGCACGCCATCGATCCCGTCGATCTGGAGGTGGTGAAGGCCAGTCTCTCCGGCATCGTGCAGGAGATGCAGAATTCGCTGTTCCGCACCGGCTTCTCCACCATCGTGCGGGAGTCGCAGGATGCGTCCTGCGCGCTGATGAACGCGCGCGGCGAGGTCGTGGCGCAGCACGTGGTGTTGCCGCTTCACATCGGCGCCTTTCCGGCCTGTACTGCCGCCGTCATCGACGCATTCGGCGGTGGCATCGCGCGAGGTGACGCCTTCGTCATCAATCACCCCTACCAGGGCGGCAGTCCGCACGCACCCGACATTGCCGTCATTACCCCGTTCTTCGTCGACGCCGCGTTGTTCGGCTTCTGCGGGTCAATCGCGCACAAGAGCGACATTGGCGGCCCGGTGCCGGGAAGCTGTTCGGGCCAAGCTCGCGAAATCTTCAACGAGGGGCTGCACCTGCCTGCCGTGCGCTACGAGATGGACTATCGGCGCAAGGGCGACATCGAGCGGCTCATCGGCGCCAACAGCCGCACTCCGGAACTCGTGCTGGGCGACATCCGCGGCCAGCTCGGCGCCGATCGGCTGGGCGAAAGGCGGCTCGACGAGCTCGTCGGTAAGTTCGGGAAACAGGAGATCCTCGGCTGCTTCGATCGCTTACTCGAAATATCGGAAGCAAAGGTCAAGCAGGCCATCGCCGAATGGAAGGACGGCCGCTTCGAGGCGGAGCGTTTCGTCGACGACGACGGAATCGAGCTCGAGCGGCCCGTGCGCATCCAGGTCGTCATCGAAAAGAGAGGAGACGCGCTTCATTTCGATTTCAGCGGCTCGGCCGACCAAACCAAGGGCCCCGCCAATATCCGCCCGCCCTTGGTGCAAGCGGCATGCGCCTACGCGTTGATCTCGCTGATCGATCCAAGCATGTATGTATCGAGCGGGCTTCTTCGCGGCTTTACCATGACGGCGCGCGAGGGGAGCGTGCTGAACCCGCGATTTCCCGCCCCGGTCAACACCTACAATCCCACCATCCATGCGCTGGTGGATGCCATCTTCGCCGCCGTGAGTCATATCGTGCCGGGCAAGGCGCGCGCCGACGGCAGCGGCAGCCGCTCCATCATTCTCGGCGGGCGCAACACCTATACCGGCAAGGGCTATGTGCAATACGAGATTATCGCCGGCGGCGCCGGCGCGCGGCCGGGCAAGGATGGCGCCTCCGGCATCACGGTCAATCAAAGCAACGCCAAGATCGCACCCATCGAGATCATCGAAAGCGAATTTCCCACGCGCATCACCCGCTTCGAGCTGATCGCCGATTCCGGCGGCGCCGGCGAGTTCCGCGGCGGGCTTGGCATCCGCCGCGAATATCTCAATCTCGCCGATGCGCGCTTCTCCATCCGCTCGATGAAGCATTCGATCCCACCAAACGGTTGCGCCGGCGGTAAGACCGGGCGTGCCGGCGATATCTGGATCAACCCGGAACGCGCGGCGGCGAGGCGCCTGCCGACGCGTTACGCGGATTACCCCTTGCGCGCCGGGGACACCTTTCGGCTCGATACCCCGGGCGGCGGCGGATACGGCGATCCGCTCGCGCGCGAGGCCGAACACGTGCTGGCGGACGTATGCGAGGGCGTCCTTTCAAAAGAGGCGGCGGAGCACGACTATGGCGTGATCCTGCGCCCGGCCGGCCGAGCATGGGCGATCGATGCGGCGGCCACGCAGGCGCGCCGTGCGCAGTTGAAGGCCGAGAAGGCCAAGAGTGCGCCGCGATAGGAAGCGTAGGCCGCGCCGGGCGCCAGCGATACTACGATCAGTCGGATCGCCTGCTACGGACGCGCCGCCTTCTGGCGTTTGAAGGCGCCGAAACCCGGACGATAGGTCTTCTCGTCGAGAAACTGCTTCATGCCCTGCGTGCGGCTGTCTTCCTTATCGACGAAACGCAAGGCGTCGCTTTTGGCGTTGAGATAGTCGGCTGCCTGCGGCTCGTTCATGAACCGCACGGCGCGCAGTGCCTGTTTGGTGTAGCGCAGCACCGCCGGACTCTTCTCCATCAGTTTTTTAGCCAGATTGATCGTCTCATCCTTCAGCTTCTCCTTGGGATAGGAGAAGTTCACGAATCCGATTTCCTTGGCCTTCTTGCCGTCGAAAGTGTCGCCGGTGAGCGCGTAATACATGCCGTCGCGGAAGTTCAATGTCTGCGCCACGTTCCAGGACACGATGCCGCCGGGCAGAATGCCCCAGTTGACCTCGGACAGGCCGAACACCGCTTCATCGGCGGCCAGCGCGAAATCGCAGGCACAGACTTGCGTGAAGCCCCCGCCGAAGCAGTAGCCATTGATCATCGCGATGGTCGGCTGCGGGAAATTCGAGAGCCTGTGCCAGCGCCACTGATTGGAGGCATAGCGGGCTTTGGCCCTTGCCGCCGGCGCGTCATCGTTGGCGCGGAAATAAAGCTTGATGTCTTGCCCGGCGCAGAACGCCTCCCCCGCCCCCGTGAGCACGAGGACCTGCGTCTGCGGATCGACTGCGAGCTCGGCCAGCGCGTCGTCCATCTCGAGGTGGAGCAGCGGGCTCATGGCGTTGCGCTTGTCCGGCCGGTTCATGATGAGCCAAGTGATGCCGTCCTGCTTCTCGATCAGGACCGTCTCGTACTTCTTCGTTGTCATTGTCGTCTCCTGGACGTGAGTTCAAGCAAGTCTCATCACCTTGAGGGGGGCACATCAGTTCCGCAGGAAGGCCTGGATCGCCTCGGTGACGGCGCTGGCGCGTTCGACGTGCGGCAGGTGACCGGCATTGGGGATCATGGTCAGCGTGGAGCCCGGGATCAGCCGGTGGAATGCCTCGGCATAGGCCGGCGGAATGATGCAATCGCCCTCACCCCAGATGATGTGGGTCGGGACGTTCACCCGGTGCAGCCAGCGCTCGAGCCGCGGATTGAAGAAGCGCGGCTGCCATCCGAAGCGCGCGCTCGCGATGCGGTTGAGGATGGCGAGATCCTGATATTTGTCGGCGGCAGCGCGGGCAGCCGCTTCCTCGCCGAGCTTGGGATCGGCATAGGCGAGGCGTGCCTGCTCCTCCGGATCGATGATGAAGATATCGGCCTTCCGTACGCCCTTGACGTGGATGCCGGCGGGGGAGATGAGCGTCAAGCTGCGCAGGCGCTGCGTCGATCGCACCGCCATTTCGAGCGCAATCCACCCGCCCAACGATTGCCCGAGGATGTGAACGCCGGAGAGGCCGAGCGCCTCGATGGCATCGAGATAGCAATAGGCGAGATCGGAAATATCATCAATCCAGGCCGGCGCCTCCGAACCGCCGAAGCCGGGGTGATCGGGCACGATCACATCGAAACGTTGCGCCAAGGTATCGAGAAGGGCCGGCCATTCCGCAAGCCCGTCGGTGCCGTGCAGGTAGATCAACGGCACGCCCTTCCCGCCACGCGCCAGGCTGAGCTTGCAGCCATTAAGCTCGATCGTCTGCCGGGCAAACCCCATGATCAATCTGCCGTCCCGGTCCGCCGCCGCGAAAGGTAGGGGAGGTACGACAGCTGCTCAAACGGTTTCTGGCGCTGCGTAGCTCTCGATCGGCCTCGTAGCCGGGACCGGCGCGGCGCTGGGCGACCGCTCGCAGTTTATTCGGATTTTACGCGGTGGCCCGCTGCGCCGGTGGTGGGGGTCCACGTCGCGACGGAACCTTGCACGCTGCAGCGGTGTTCCTAAGGACAGGTTTTCCCCCAAGACGTGCGGCGGAGCCGAGCGGTCGCTGGATAAAGATCATTGTCTCTTCATGCCGGCGATGCATGGAGGTTTGCAAAATGGCTGAACTCACCGTGAATGGAAGGACTCACCAGGTCGATGTCGATCCCGACACCCCGCTGCTGTGGGTGTTGCGGGACACGATCGGGCTGACCGGCACCAAATATGGCTGCGGCATCGCCCAGTGCGGCGCCTGCACCGTCCATGTCGACGGCACTGCGATGCGCTCGTGCTCGGTGCCATTGAGCGCAGTCGAGGGCCGCCAGATCACTACCATCGAGGGACTGGCGCAGAACGGCGTGCTGCACAAGGTACAGCAGGCCTGGCTCGACCACGACGTGCCGCAATGCGGTTATTGTCAGTGCGGCATGATCATGGCGGTGGCGGCGCTGCTCAAGGACAAACCGAAACCGACCGACGCCGACATCGACAGCAACATCACCAATATCTGCCGCTGCGGCACCTACCAGCAGGTGCGCGCGGCGATCCATGCCGCTGCCGCGAGCGCGTGAGACGGGGAGGTAGCCATGAATCATGTAGCGAATATCGATCGCCGCAGCTTCGTCGCGAGCGCAGCCGCTTTGGGCGGCGGGTTCGCGCTTGGCTTCGAGATTCCGTTCGGCGGCTCGGGTGTCGCCCGCGCGCAGGACCGTCCACCGGAGATCAACGCCTGGGTCGTGATCCGCCCGGACGATAGCGTGGCCATTCGCATTGCCCGCGCCGAGATGGGCCAAGGCACACTCACGGGACTTGCACAGCTCGTCGCCGAAGAGCTCGAATGCGATTGGTCGAAGGTTACCGCCGATCACCCGACGCCGGGCCAGAACGTCGCTCGCAAGCGCGTGTGGGGCGACTTCTCCACCACCGGAAGCCGCGGCATCCGCGAATCGAACGAATATGTGCGCAAGGGTGGGGCTGCCGCACGCATGATGCTCGTCCAGGCCGCCGCCAATGCATGGAAGGTGCCGGCCGCCGAGTGCACAGCCGAGAACAGCGTGATCACGCACAAGCCGTCCGGCCGCACCACCAGCTATGGCAACGTGGCCGAAGCGGCTGCAAAGCTCGAGCCGCCGACCGACGTCACGCTCAAGGATCCCAAGGACTGGAAGATTGCCGGCAAGCCGCTCAAGCGGCTCGATACGCCGGACAAGCTGACGGGCAAGGCACCTTACTCGATCGACGTGAGACTGCCGGGCATGTTGTATGCCGCGGTCAAGGCCTGCCCGGTGCACGGCGGCAAAGTGAAAAGCTTCGACGCCGCCAAGATTGCCGGCAACAAGGGCGTGAAGCACGTCGTCCAGGTCGGTGAGTCCGCCGTCGGCGTCGTCGCCGACAGCTGGTGGCAGGCCAAGACCGCGCTCGAGGCATTACCCATCGCGTGGGACGAGGGCGAGAACGCCAAGGTCACCAGCGCCTCGATTGGCGAGGTGCTCAAGGCCGGACTCGATGCGGAGCAAGCCTTCGTCGGAAACCAAAAAGGCGACGCGAAAGCAGCGATCGCTGGCGCGGCGAAGAAGGTCGAAGCAATCTACGGCTATCCATACCAGGCGCACGCCTGCATGGAGCCGTTGAACGCGACTGCGCTCTACACGGCCGACAAATGCGAGGTGTGGACGGGCTCGCAGAACGCCGAAGCGGCGCTGGCCGCGACGTCCGAGGCGTCGGGGCTGCCGGTCGCGAAGTGCGACGTGCATAAGTTCCTGCTCGGGGGCGGTTTCGGAAGACGCGGACGGACGGATTACGTCACCCAGGCCGTGCTAATCGCAAAGCAGGTGCCAGGCACCCCCGTCAAGCTGCTGTGGTCACGCGAAGAGGACATGACGCAGGACACCTACCATCCGATCACGCAGTGCAGGCTCACCGGTGCCTTCGATGCAAACGGCAACCTGACCGGATTGCACATGCGCATCTCCGGCCAGTCGATCCTGGCGACGCTCGCGCCGGCGCGGCTGCAGAATGGTCGCGACCCGGCGACCTTCCAAGGCCTTAACCCGGGCGGCACGGAAGGCGTGTTCGGCTACGACATTCCCAATCTGCTGATCGATCACGCCATGCGAAACCCGCACGTCACGCCGGGTTTTTGGCGCGGCGTCAACAACAACCAGAACGCCATCTATCTCGAGAGCTTTGTGGACGAACTGGCCGAGGCGGCCGGGCAGGATCCGCTCGAGTTTCGCCGCAAGCTGATGGCGAAATATCCCAAGCACCTCGCGGTGCTCAACGCGGTCGCCGAGAAGATCGGCTGGGGACAACCCGCGCCGCAAGGCGTGTATCGCGGCCTTGCCCAGCAGATGGCGTACGGCAGCTATGTGGCTGCGGCGGCGGAAATCTCGGTAACGGGCGGCAACGAGCGTGACGAGACGGTTGCCCGCGGGACCAAGGGCGCGGCGGAAAGCTCGGTGACGAGCGGCAACAAGATCAAGATTCACCGCATCGTTGCCGCCACCGACCCGGGACACGCAGTCAATCCGGCGCAAATCGAACGGCAGGTTGCCGGCTCGATGGTGTACGGACTGACCGCGCTGTTCAAGGGCGGCTGCACCGTCAAGGACGGACGCATCGAGCAGCAGAACTTCGACAGCTACGACATCATGCGCATCGCCGAGATGCCGAAGGTGGAAACGATCATCATGCCGTCGGGCGGTTTCTGGGGCGGCGTCGGCGAGCCGACGATCTGCGTCGCCGCGCCGGCGGTGCTCAACGCGTACTTTGCCGCGACGGGTCAGCGCATCCGCTCGGTCCCGCTCAGAGACCACAACATCTCGTTCGCGTAGCGAGAACGAAGCGGCGGCCAAGGTCGGCCGCCGCTTTCACCCGCGTCAAGATGTGTACGCCCGGCGGGTGCCCCCGGCCGTCGGCCACCTTTGCATTCGCGAGACGCGAATTTTGCGCGCGCGATTTTTTTGAACTAATCTCAGGCCGATCGAACCGCCATTTTGAAGCTTGGTCGGGGGAGACCCATGGCGCGTCTTAAAGTGAACGGACGGGCCCACGACGTCGATGTCGATCCGGAGACGCCGCTGCTCTGGGTGCTGCGGGATACGCTGGGCCTGCTCGGCACCAAATACGGCTGCGGGATCGCCCAGTGCGGGGCCTGCACGGTGCACATCGACGGAGCGCCGAGGCGCTCCTGTGCGCTGCCGGTGAGCGCGGTTGCTGACAAGCACATCACCACCATCGAAGGCCTGGGACGAAACGGCCCGCTTCATCCCGTGCAGCAGGCGTGGCTCGATCTCGACGTTCCGCAATGCGGCTATTGCCAGAGCGGAATGATCATGGCGGTGGCCGCGTTGCTCGAGGAGAAGCCGCATCCGAGTGACGCGGAGATCGACGCCGCCATCACGAATATCTGCCGCTGCGGCACCTACCAGCGCATCCGCGCGGCGATCCACGCCGCCGCGGGCCGGCGCGTGAGCGGAGCGAGACTGCCGTGAGCCGGCCTCGCCTCGACCGCCGCTCCTTCCTTGCCAGCGTCGCCGTGCTCGGCGGCTCGCTGGTCCTCGGCTTCGAGATTCCGTTCGGCCCGCGCGCCACGCACGCTGCAACCTCCGCGCGCGAGATCACCGCCTGGATCGTGATCGAACCCGACGATGCCGTGATCATCCGCGTCGCCAAATCGGAGATGGGGCAAGGCAGCTTTACCGCCTTGCCGATGTTGGTGGCGGAAGAACTCGAATGCGACTGGAGCAAGGTGAAGGCCGAGTTCGCGCCGCCGCACGAGAATCGAAGGCGAGACCGCGTCTGGGGCAACATGTCGACGGGAGCGAGCCGCTCCGTCAGTGCGTCGCAGAACGAGTTGCGCCGCGCCGGCGCCACCGCGCGCGCGATGCTGATCGCGGCTGCCGCCGCGCAGTGGAAGGTGCCTGATGCCGAATGCACCGCCGCACAGGGCGTGATCATCCACCGCCCGAGCGGCCGCAGCATCACGTACGGCCGGATCGCGGCGGCGGCGGCCGCTGTCGCTCCGCCCGCGCAGGTCGCCTTGAAGGATCCAAAGGACTGGAAGCTGATCGGGACCCGGCAAATGCGTCTCGACGTTCCCGACAAGATTGCCGGCAAGCCGATCTACGCCATCGACGTGCAGCTGTCGAACATGCTCTACGCCGCGATCGTCCAATGCCCGGTGTTCAAGGGCGTGCTCAAATCAGTCGAGGAGAGCAAGATCTCCGGCATGAAAGGCGTCCGCCGCGTGGTGAAGCTTGCGGATGCCGTCGCGGTCGTGGCCGATACCTGGTGGCAGGCGCAGAGGGCGGCGCAGGCGCTGCCGGTGAGCTGGGATTTCGGCGAGAATGCCACTGTCTCCAGCGCCACCATTCGCGCGCATCTGCAAGCGGGGCTTACCGCCACGGATGCGCGCATCGGGCGCAATGACGGCGACGTCGAGCGCGCCCTCGCGCATGCGGTCAAGCGGGTCGAAGCGGATTACGAGGTGCCCTTCCTCGGTCACGCCACGATGGAGCCGCAGAACTGCACCGCGCACGTCACTGCCGATGTGGTCGAGGTCTGGGCGCCGACTCAAGACGGCGAGACCGCGCTGGCGATCGCGGCCGATGCCGCCGGCATGCCGCCGAGCAAAGTCGTCATTCACAAAATGATGCTTGGCGGCGGCTTCGGTCGACGCGGGATCTTTCAGGACTTCGTGCGTCAAGCGGTGCTGATCGCCAAAGAGGCCGGCCAGCCGGTGAAGCTCGTCTGGACGCGCGAAGAGGACGTCCGCCACGACTTCTATCGCCCGGTGGCGATGGCCAGGCTCGTCGCCGGCCTCGATGCCGACGGCACGCCGATCGCCTGGAAAATCCGTACCGCCGGCCAGTCCATCATCGCAGCGGTCTCTCCGCGCGTGATGCAGTTCGGGGTCGACAGGAATTTTCTCCAGGGCCTCTTGGAAGACATGCCCTATAGCGTGCCGAACTATCTTGTCGATTTCGCCATGCGCAACACCCACGTTCCAGTCGGGGTCTGGCGTAGCGTCAACCATTCGCAGAACGCGTTTTTCAAGGAAAGCTTCGTCGACGAGATGGCTTTCGCGGCGCGCGCTGATCCCTACCTGTTCAGGCGCAAGCTGTTGATGGGCAAGTCGAGGGAGCTTGCGGTGCTCGACGCCGCTGCCAACCGCGCCGGCTGGGGCACGTCGCCGCCTCCAGGCAATTTTCGCGGCATCGCGCTCCATAACTCGCAGAGCAGCATTTGCGCGCAGGTGGTCGAGGCCTCTGTCGCCAACGACGGCAAAGTGCGCGTGCACCGCGTCACATCGGCGATCGATGCCGGGCACGTGGTCAACCCGC